>DBKS01000051.1:0-14508 GCA_002298605.1 Bifidobacterium sp. UBA744
GCAGCGGGAGACGTGCGCGTCACCGATCCCTGCGCGACGGTGTCGGAGGCCTCCTCGCGAATGGTGAGCTGGAACTTCGGATAGTTGCTGGACCGCTCGGACTCCACGTCGCTTTGCGTCTTGTTGGTCCAATCGGGAACCGTGGTCATGCCGTTGGACGTGTAGATGGTGATCTGCGAGCCCTTGGTGGCGCTTTGTCCGCTGGCCGGATCGGTGCGGGTGACCAGATCCTTGCCGATCGTGGCGCTGTCCTCGGTCTTATTCGACGGATTGATGGTGAATCCGGCGGCCTTGAGCTTTTCCTGGGCTGCGGATTGGGTCAGTCCCTCAAGGCCCGCAGGCACCTGCACCGATTGCGGACCGGTGGAGAACCACACCTTCACCGCGCTGCCCTTGGCTGCCTGTGCGCCGCCGGCCGGATCCTGCTTGGTGGGTGTGCCCGCGGGCTGCGTGGAATCGGTGTCCTCCTGCTTGTCGAGCTGCAGACCTGCGTTCGCAAGGGTCTTGCGCACCATTTCCTCGGTCATTGACGAGGAGATGGTCGGTACGCTGACATATTCGGTCTTGTCGCGCGTCATGAACGTCCAGGCGCCGAACACGATGCCGGCGAGTACCAGCAGACCGACGACCAGGCCGATGATGGTGTTGCGCTTCTTCTTTTTCGTCGCCTCCGCCGCGCGCTGGGCGGAACGCGTGGCCGGCAGGGTTCCGGTGACGGCGGCGTTGGACGGGGTGATGGTCTCGAACTGCCCGGTTGCCGGATTGAACGCCTGGGTCGGCGCCGCGGTGTCGGCGGCGGGCGGCATGGCCATGGTGGTTGTGGCGGCCGGCATGGCGGTCGTTTCCGCCGTTTCGGCGGCCTTGCGCGTGCGGATGTTGCTCAGGTCGGTCAGCGGGTTGAAGGCCGCGGCGACCGGGGTGCCGCCGTTCATAAAGGTCAGCACGTCGTTCTTGAACTCCGCGGCGGTCGCATAACGGTTCAGGCGATCCTTGGCCATGGCCTTGGCGCAGATCGAATCCCACATGGACGGCAGTCCGGGCACCAGCGTGCTGGGCGGCGTGGCCACTTCGGAAACATGCTGGTAGGCGATGGCCACCGCCGAATCGCCCGTGAACGGCGGCTTGCCGGTCAGCATTTCGTACAGCACGCAGCCGGCCGAATACAGGTCGGAGCGCGCATCGACGGACTCGCCGCGTGCCTGTTCGGGGCTCAGATACTGCGCGGTGCCCACCACGCCCTGCGATTGGGTCATGGTGGCGGCGGAGTCGTCGAGTACGCGGGCGATGCCGAAGTCCATCACCTTCACCATGCCGGCTTCGGAGATCATGATGTTGCCCGGCTTGATGTCGCGGTGGATGATGCCCATGCGATGCGAGTAGTCGAGCGCGTTGAGCACGCCCAGCATCACCTGTTCGGCATCGCGCTGGCTCAATGGCCCATTGGCCTTGATGATGTCGCGCAGCGTCTGGCCCTTGACGTATTCCATCACCAGATACGGCACGCGTTCGGTCTGGCCGTTTTCAACGGTCAGCATCTCGTCGCCGGAATCGTAGATCGAGACGATATTGGGGTTGTTCATGCGCGCGACCGACTGCGCCTCACGGGCGAAGCGCGCGATGAAAATCGGGTCGATGGCGAGATCGGATCGCATGATCTTCACCGCCACCGTGCGATTGAGCCGTGTGTCCAGGGCCTTGTAAACTTCGGCCATGCCGCCGTGCCCCACCAGTTCGCTGAGCTGGTAGCGGCCGTTCGCCAACGTGCTGGGCATGAGCGCGCTCATTGCGATACCTCCTGACTGGTGTTCTGACTGGTGTTCATGATCATTCCCGACGAATTCAGCAGCCGGCTGACCTGATGCGGCGAACTTGCCACACGGCGGGGAAGTTTAGCGCCCGCCCCGAGAATGGTTTCGGTGTTGGGCGTCTCCTGATCGAGCAGACGCCGCTCGATTTTGGCAAGCGTGCGTGAGACGACCAGCGCGTCGGCGGGGCGGTCCTTGGGATCCTTCTCGAGCATCGCCATCACGAAATGGGCGAGCTGCTTGTCCACCGAGTCGGGCAGCGGCGGCACGGCCTCGTTCACCTGCGCGGCGGCGATGTCGACCGCGGTGGCGCCGGTGAAGGGACGGTGGCCGGCCAGGCCCTCATATGCCACCACGCCAAGCGAATAGATGTCGGACTGGGGCGTCGCCGTCAGCCCCTGGGCCTGTTCGGGGGAAATATACTGCGCGGTGCCCACCACCATGCCGTCCTGCGTGATCTGCGCCTGGTTGGTGGAGTACGAGACTCCGAAATCGGTGATCTTCACTTCGCCGTTGTCCGACACCATGATATTGGCCGGTTTCACATCGCGGTGGATCACGCCGTGCGAATGCGCCACAAACAGGCCGCGGGCCGTCTGAATCAGAATCGGCAGCAGCTCCAGCGGACTCATCGCGCCCCTCTCGTGGAAGAGATCGGCCAGCGACTTGCTGGGCACGTATTCCATGATCAGGAATCCAATGCCGTCATGCTCATAGTATTCAAAGAGCGCGGCGATGTTCGGATGCGCCAGATTGGCGGAATTATGGGCCTCCGCACGCAGTCGCTTGAGCTTGGCCTCGGTGTCTTTGGTGTCGCGGCGCAAAGCCTTGATGGCCACGGGCCTGCCAAGTTGAATGTCGTAGCCCTTCCACACCTCGCCCATGCCGCCTTGCGCCAGACGCTGGTCGAGCCGATAGCGCCGGTGGATGAGCTGTCCTTCGATAAGTCTCACTTCAGCGCCTCCTGCAGTACTTTCTTCATTATCGGGCCCGCGGTGGAAACACCATAGCCCGTTACGCTGTGCACCACTACCGCCACGGCGATTTGCGGGTCGTCCGCCGGGGCGAATCCCACCGTCCAGCCGTCGTTCCTGCTGCCGTCACCGATTTGCGCCGTGCCGGTTTTCGCGGCCACACCTTGTGACAACTGCAGTGTGGGGGCGTCGTGATCCACCACAGATTTCATCATGGTGGTCAGGGCGGCCGCGGTGTTGCTGGAGAACGCCTCGGACATCACCGTCGGCTGGGTTGAGGAGATGACGCTCAGATCCGCGCCGCGTACGCGGTCCACAAGCGTTGGCTTCATGAGCTTGCCACCGTTCGCGATGGCCGCGACGACCATGGCGTTCTGCAACGGTGTGGCCACGGTGTCGCCCTGTCCGATCGAAGCGAGGGCGAGTTTGTCGTCGCTGCTCGTTGTCGGGAACTTCGACGAGGCCGACGTCATGGCACGGTCGCCGGAATCGGCATCGTCAACGGTGATGGACGAGCCGAATCCGAGTTTCGTCGCCTGCTCGTTGATCGCCTCGTCGCCGAGTTTCACGCCAAGCTGGGCGAAGGCGGTATTGCTGGACCAAGTCAGCGCGTCGTTCAGGCTGATCTGGCCGTTGCTGCCGGCGGCCTGCGCCGACGTATTGGTCAGGTTGGTGGCGGTGCCGGGCAGTGTGTAGCTTGCTCCCGCGGGGATCTGCGTGTCGGTGTTGTACTGGCCCGACTCGAGGGCCGCCGCCGCGACAACCAGCTTGAAGGTGGAGCCGGGTGGGAAGTTCTCGTTCAGCGCGCGGTTGAGCATTGGATTCTTCTCGTCGTTGACGACGGTCTGGTAAGCGCTGATGGCGCTCTGCCCATCGTGCGTGGCGAGGGAATTCGGATCGTAGCTGGGCGTGCTCGCCATCACCAGGATGCGGCCGGTTTTCGGCTCGATGGCCACTACGGCGCCGTCGTTGCTTCCCAACGCCTGCATGGCCACGCGCTGCAGCTTCGCGTCAATGGAGGTTTCCACCGATGCGCCCTTGGTCTCCGACCCGGTGAACAGCGAGGTGATGCGGTTCAGCCACAGGCTGTCGGACTGGCCGGACAGTATCGAATTGCGTGAGGCCTCGATGCCGCGGTCGGTGCGCGATGTGATCGAATAGTAGCCGGTGACGGCTGCGAAGGTGGCTCCGTCGGCGTACTTGCGCTGATAGTTGAACGCGTCGTTCACCGGATCGGAGGATGCCAGCACGGTGCCGTCCGAGGCGAGGATCGCGCCGCGGGACGCGCCGTATTCGGCGTACAGGCCCCGGCGATTGCGGGGGTCCGCGTTCAATTCGGCGGAGCGAACCGCCATGATGATGGTGCTTGACAGTCCCAGTACCACGAACAATGCGATTACCGCGGTGAACAGTTGCCGGAGGGATTTGTTCATTGAACGCCTCCTTGCCCATGGCGGGCATGACGATACTCGCCGATTTGCTCTTCGGTAATGGCCGGTTGCTCGCGGGTTTCGCCTATGTCGTCGGATGATTCGCCCACATCGTCGGATGCCGTCGCGGACCGCACCACGATTGCCTGCGTAGCCAGGCTGTCCTGCTTGCGCTGCTCCTGAAGCTGGTGTTCGCGCTTGCGCACTTCCTGCTCGCGCAGCATGGCCAGCGCCTCGTACTGGAAGTCGTCGGAGCTGACGTCCGGCTGCGGCTTGTTCGCGGCGTTCGAGATGACGAGCAGCAGCACCACCAGCACCATATTGGCGATCAGGCTCGATCCGCCGGCCGCCATATACGGCAGCGTGAGACCGGTGAGCGGAATCACCAGCGTGGTGCCGCCGACCACGGTGAACACCTGGAACGCCATCGTGAACACAAGCCCCGAGGCCAGCAGTTTGCCGAATCCGTCCTTGATTTTCATCGCTGTGATCATGCCGGAGGCGATGATGACGAGGTAGAGCAGCAGTATGGCGAGCACGCCGATCAGCCCAAGTTCCTCGCCCACCGAGGTGTAGATGAAATCGGAGAAGCTCAGATAGGTCAGATACGGGTGGCCCTGTCCCAGGCCGGTTCCGGTCATGCCGCCGGCCGCAAGGCCGAACACGCCGGTCACCACCTGCTGCGATCCGCCGACCGCGTTGTATACATCGCTGTCGAAGGGGTGCAGCCAGCCGGTGATGCGGTTACCCACATGGCTGAAGATCATCGAGGCGGCCACGGCCCCCAGTGCGAAGGCGGCGATGCCGATCACAATCCAGCTTTTACGGCCGGTGGCCACGTACAGCATCGAAACGAACATGGCGAAGAACATCAGCGAGGTGCCCAGATCGCGCTGCATGACCAGCACGCCCATCGATACGGCCCACACAATGACGATCGGTCCGAGATCCTTGATGCGCGGCAGCCGAATGCCCAGGATCTTCCTGCCCCCGACGGCCAGCTGGTCACGATGATCGAACAGATAGGCGGCGAAGAAGAACGCGAGGAACAGTTTGGCGAATTCGGCCGGCTGCATGGTGTACGGGCCGATCTTGATCCAAATGCGCGACCCGCCCTCCTCGTGTCCGAGGCCGGGCAGCATGGGGGCGAGCAGCAGCGCCAAACCGACCACCATGCTCACATACGAGAAGCGGCGCAGCACACGGTAGTCGCGCAGCGCCACCACCAATATGCAGCAGAGTGCCAGGGCGGCGTCCATCCAGACCAGCTGGCGAAACGCCACCGCCGTGTGCTGATGAACGTCGATGCGCGCGATCACAGTGGTGCCGACGCCGGCCAGCAGCGCCACGCAGGGAATGATCGTCTGCGACCCATAGGGTTGGAATTTGGCCAGCAGAGCCCACAACACCACGAACAGCGCGCCGGTGACCAGCAGGATGACGCTGTATTGCATCGGCATGGCCGCTTCGGTGCGTTGGAACATCTGGAAGAAGCCCAGTAGCACGATCAGGAAGGACAGCAGCAGCAATCCGAGCTGGCGAAGTCGTATGGCGGTCATTGCGCGGCCTCCGACGTCGGGGAGGGGGTCTCAGAGGGGCTCGGGCTCGGGGTCGCCATGGCATCCTTCTGGTCGGCGATGTACCGCGTGCGCTCGCGGGCCGCGGCCAGACTGTCGACCGTGATGCCGTCGCGCAGCTGCTCGCGCCAGTTCTCGGGCAGCTGGATCACCGCGATGTCGGTGCGTTCGACTTCATGGCTGAGCTGCAGGCCGAACAGATCCGTGGGCACGCCCTGGTAGATGGCCACCATGCCCTTGGAGTTGCCCAGATAGTATCTCGTCTGGCTCCATGCGTACACGCCGTAGGCCCCGCCGCCAAGGGCGGCCAGCAGCGCGACGACCAGTACCGCCACAAGCGCGCGGATGCGGTGCTTGCGTTTGCGGGCCGTGCCTTCCTGGGTTTTCTGCTCATGAACGATCGCCTTGGCGACCTCCGGGTCGTTGGGGTCGGACACCGTGCGCCCGTCGCGTTTTTGAATGACCGGTATCTCACCGGTGTCGGGTACCTGCAGTTCGCCGGTTTCCGCGCGTTCCATCGACGGCTGCGCCACGCGCCGGCCCGATTGGGCGTCTGTCTGGCCAGGGTCGGCATCGTTCCCGTTGCCGCGGGCATGCGACGGCTGCACCAGCTTCGCGGCGCGGGATGCCGGCGAGGTGCCGGCATCCTTCAGCTTGGGGGAGGTGGCGACCGGTTCGTCGACGATGTCCGCGATAGGCTCCAGGCTGGCGCTGGCCGCGCCGCCGATCAGCGGCGTCTGATGCGGCAGATCAAAGGCGTTCGCGTCCAGGGCCAACGTGGCGTCGGCCACCACGGCGGTCACATTGTCGGTGCTGCCGGCCTTCAGGGCCATTTGCACCAGCTGCTGGGCGCATTCGTTCTGGTCGGGCATCGACGCCATCACCGTGGCGATCGTCGAATCCTCAAGCACGCCGCATAACCCATCGGAGCACAACAGCCAACGGTCGGCCGGCTTGGCGGCGCGTATCGAAATATCGGGGCGGGGGTCGATGTCAAAATCTCCCAGCACGCGCATGACCACATTGCGCTGCGGATGGTTCTTGGCCTCCGCGGGCGTGATGTGGCCGGTGTCGATCAGATGCTGCACGTAACTGTGGTCCTGGGTCATGCGAATCAGATGGCCGTCGCGCAGCAAATAGGCCCGGGAGTCGCCGATATGCGCCAACACCCAATGACCCTGCACCAGCGCCACGGCGGTGACCGTGGTGCCCATGCCGGCGAGCTTGCGCTCTCGGCGGGCCTTGCCCACAATCGCGTCGTGGGCGGCCAGCACGGAATTCTCCATCATCTCGGCCACGGACTGGACGTCGATCGGGGACCGGGGGTTTCTGGCGGTGTCGGCGGTGTCGGTACGCTCGATATGGGCGAGGGAACGAATCGCGATCGTCGAAGCGGTATCCCCGCCGGCATGGCCTCCCATGCCGTCGCAAATGGCGATCAGGCGCTCGCCTGCGAACGACGAGTCCTGATTGTTGCTGCGCACGTATCCGACATCGGATACCGTGGTGGAGTAGAGGAATAACGCTGCGGAATCGGTCATCGGCTACCTCAACTCGAGTGTGGTGGCGCCGATGCGCACGGGGACGCTGGCGGGAAGCACGGTGGGGGATGTGACGCGCTGACCCGCGACGACGGTGCCGTTCATCGAACCGAGGTCTTCAATAACCCATTGACCGGAAGACGGGTCGAGATATACGCGGGCATGGTGTCCGGACACGAATTCGTCATTCAGCACCACGGTATTCGACGCCGCGCGCCCGATGGTGATGGTGTTGTCGTTCAGCGGAACCGTGGCGCCGGCGAGAGGGCCGTCGATAACCACCAGCAAGGCGGGAGAGCTCTGATTGGTCTGCGCGCCGTGATTGGAGCCGCCCATGCGGCGTGAGGGAGTCGGCTGAGGGGCTGGTCCGGCTTGCGGAACCGGTGCCTGCGCCGCCCGCTTGGCCGCGCGTTCACGGCGGCGGCGGGCCTGCGATGATGAGGTTGGCGCGAACGCCGTGGTGTCGTGGTGCAGCGAACGCACGGCAAGCCAAACAAACACCCATAACAGTACGAGAAACCCGTACTTGAGGAGTGCGAATGTCAACTCGGTCATAATGCCGACTTTACCTTAGGCAGTCGCTCGCGCGGCTACTCCTGCTCCTGAGATGTGGCCCAGTACAGGATTCGGGTGCGGCCGATGGTGATGGTGTTGCCGTCGAGCAGAGTGGCGGCCGGCACTTGGTGGCCTTCGACATAGGTGCCGTTGGTGGAGCCGAGGTCACGCGCGATAACACCCTTGTCGGTGATGTCGATTTCCAGATGCTTGCGGGAGATGCCCGGATCGTCAATCACAATGTCGCAGTTGGAGCCGCGGCCCAGCACGGTTTTGGGCGCGGTGAGCAGGTACTGGCGACCGTTGATCTCCAGCACTGGGCAGTCCTTCGTCTCGCTGGGCGCGGTGACCGGCGCGGCATTGCCCTGCACGGATTCGGATGACAGGTGGAAATCGCCCTTGGTCAGTTCGAGATCCTCCTCGAAGATCACGACCACCGGGCCGATGAAGGCGTAATGCTGGCTTTCGGCGTATTTGGTGAGGTTGTCGGCGAGTTCGTTGGCCATGGCCTCGGAGCCCCACGATTCGATGCGGTCGAAATCCGGCGTGCTTAGTTTGAAGCGGTATTCATTCGGAGCCACCGTGCGGTCGCGGCCCACGGGCATGGCCTGAGCATCGATCTCGCGCTCCAGAGCGCTGGAAAGGTCGACTGGCTGAAGGTCTTTGGAGCCGAATTTTGAGAACACGCCGTTTACCGTGCCTTCGACCTTCTTTTCAAAGCGATCGAGAAAGCTCATGATACTCCCTTTCTAATACTGCATCCCATGGTACGCGGCTTGGCGGATAGTCGTTGCCGCTGTTGTGAAACACTTGCAAGTATTCGTGGCGGTTTTTGACGCTTCGGTGGGGAAAGGGGAGGTCCGGTGGGGAAGGAGGCGGCGATCCGCGGGGTTTCGGTCTCGGTTTTGCGCTCCGGGTGGGGGTGGGTCGACAATGGGTGGCATTACGTGGCATGACGTGGCGTCGCGTGACATTGACTGCGAACGGAAGTGAGTTGACATGGCTGACGAGATCATTGAGGACGCAACCGCCGATACGGCCGCCGCGATCGCGGCGTTTCCGCGGGCCAGGGCCCGGACCTTGCGATTCCAGTCTGGCGCGCCTCGCGCCGCCCAGGTGATCGGTGACGGTTCGCGGGCGCTGTTCCTGCGTTCGGATGGCCCGGAGGATCTGGTGACAAGCCTCTGGATGAGCTGGTTTGGCGAGCCGGATGCGCATGGTCGTGCGCGGCATGTCGAGACCAAGCTGGCCGACCCGCGCGAGCTGCTGTCCGATGCCGACAGCGAGGACGTCCCCGCTGAGGAGAAGGCCCGCCGAGAGCGCGCCCGCGAAGGCGGTGCGGGCATTGTGAGCTATTCGGTGGACGCCGCCGGCCATCGCGTGGCCTATACGATCAACGGGCAGCTGTTTGTGACGGAAATCGGCGATACGCCGCGCACCCGCGAACTGCGCGTTGACGAATCCGACGACTTCACTCCCGTGCTCAATCCGCGTATCAGTCCGGACGGCCGCCATGTGCTGTATTCCACCGGCACGCTGCTGATCATGGTCGATATCGCCGACTGGCCAGCCGACGGCGATGAGGCGCGGGACGCGATCGGCGTGGTGGCCGACGTGCGTGAGGTGGTGGAGGACTTCTACTCCGGCGACGGGGAGTCTGGGGCGGAGTCCGAAGCGGATGACGGTTTTGTCTATGACGCCACCCGGGCCGCGCGGATCGTCAGGCATTGGCGCATCGGTCTGGCGGAATTCGTGGCCGGTGAGGAGATGAACCGCTACGACGGGTTCTGGTGGGCTCCGGATTCCAGGCATGTGATCTTCGAAACCTTCAACACCGAGCCCGAGCCCGTATGGTATGTGAGCGATCCGGCCAATCCCGCCGCCCCCGCCGCAGGCCGCCGCTATCCGCAGGCGCTGACGCGGAACGCCGACGTGCGGCTCACCCTGGCCGAATTCGACTTCGCCGAACAGGGCGGCTGCAATGTGATCACCGAAGTGCCGATCCGCTGGGATCGCGCGACCTATGAGTACGTGGCCCGGGTGAACTGGCGGCACGGGCATGATCCGATCCTGCTGGTGCAGGACCGCTGCCAGCGCAACGACCAGGTGCTGCAGGTGGACGCCGATTTCACCTATGATCCGGCAACGAACTCCATGACCGCCGGCAACACCCGTGTGCTTGCAACGCATCACAACGACCAGTGGATCGACATCGTGGACGGCACGCCCTCCTTCACACCGGATGGGCGACTGGTTTGCGCCCTCAACGATATGGAAGCCGACACCAACCGACTTACCGTGGACGGGGTGGCGTTCACGCCCAAAGGCTACAACGTGCGCACCGTGCTCGACGTGACTGATTCCGATGTGCTGGCCGTGGTGCAGCGCGACCCCGCGCTGGCGCCGGATGTGCCCGGGGCGTGGACCGATGCCGCCGCGGAGCATGACGCCCGCTGCTATGACGTGGTGAGCCTCACCTTCGAAGGCGACGTGCTGCCGATGGTCAGCCGTCCGGGCGTGTGGACCGCATCGCGCGGGGCCAGGGGCGAGGTGGTGTCCGGCCGCACCATGGACTCCGCCAAGGCCACCATGATCCATGTGCTGCATCTTCCCGATGCGACACCCGATGCCGCCGGCGGGCGGGCGGGTGCCACGGTCTATCGCGATGTGGCGGGCGTGATCGGCAACATCGCCGCCAAGCCCGGATTCCCCATCACAACGCGGTTTGTGAAGCTGGGGGAGCGCGGGCTGATCACCGCCGTCACCAAGCCGAGCGCCGGCAGCCCGTATGCTCGGGCAAAGAAGCTGCCGGTGCTGCTCAAGCCTTACGGCGGCCCCGGATTCCAGCAGGCTCTGGCGGCGCAAAACTACCATTGGGAATCGCAGTGGTGGGCCGATCAGGGGTTCCTTGTGGTGACGGCCGACGGCCGCGGCACCACGGGGCGCGGGCCGGTGTGGGACCGCGCCATCTTCGAAAACATGAAGGACGTCACGCTCGCCGATCAGGTGGATGCGGTGCACGCATTGCCGGGTGCCTTCGACGACTCCCCCGAATTGGCGGGATGGCCGCAGCCCGACCTCGGGAAGGTCGCGATGATCGGCTGGTCGTACGGCGGGTTCCTCTCCGCGCTTGCGGTGCTGGACGCCCCCGAAACCGTGCACGCCGGCTGCGCGGGCGCCCCGCCCACCGACTGGACGCTGTACGACACCCACTACACCGAGCGCTATCTTGGCCTCGATCCGTCGGTGTATGCCTACAACTCGATTGTGCAGGACGCCCCGAAACTCACGCGGCCGCTGATGATCATCCACGGGTTCGCCGACGACAACGTCACCATCGCCCATTCGCTGCGTCTGTCGCAGGCGCTGATGGCGGCCGGACGGCCTCACACCTACCTGCCGCTCACCGGCATCACGCATATGACCAATGACGAAACCGTGGCCGAAAACCTGCTGGTGCTGCAGCGTGATTTCCTCTACGACGCGCTGGGGCTCGGCGGCGCGGCCCATGGCGCGGCCCGCGCGGACGACGAGGAGTGATCTGAGCCATGCACATCGAACTGATCGACGAGTCCAATTACGCCGGCTGCATGGCGGATCGGGTGCTGCCGGCGCTCGAACGCTGCAAGGACGAGGGCTGGTTCGACGCCGAGGCGGTTGAGGCGGGCGCGACCACCGAGCAACCCGACGGCCTCGGTCCGGCCCCCACGCCCGGCAAACTGCATTACGTGTGCTACGATGCCGGCAAATTTGACGCGATTCGCGCCAATAGCGCCACGGCGACTTTCCGCGGCGCCATCGTGATCAGTCACGGCTTCACCGAGTTCGCCGGCAAATATGCCGAAATGGTGTGGTATTTTCTGCTCGCCGGATACTCGGTATGCGTGCTCGAACATCGCGGGCATGGTCATTCGGTGCGCGACATCGACGACAAATCGCTGGTGTGGATCGACGATTGGCGTCGGTACGTAGCCGATCTGGAGGCGTTTGCGGCCACCGTCGGTCAGCAGTATGCGGGCGGCATGCCGCTGAACCTCTATGCGCATTCCATGGGTGGCGGCATCGGGGCCGCGGTGCTGGAACAGCATCCCACGCTGTTCGACAAGGCGGTGCTGACCGCGCCCATGATCGCGCCTTCCACCGGCATGCCGAACTGGCTGGCGCGCATACTGGCCGAAGGCGTGTGCGCATTTGGTCTGGGCCGGCATATCGTGTTCGGGCAGTCCGAATTCACGCCCGAGATCAGCATGGCCGACCATCCCGGGGCCTCGGAGGCCCGTATCCGCTGGTTCCAGCAGCTGCGCATCGACGACGAATGCAATCAGACCTATGCGGCCACATTCGAATGGGTGCGTCAGGCGCTGCGGTTGTCCAGCTCGGTGATTCGCCCCTCGGCCTGCGCCCAGGTGGAGACCCCGATGCTGGTGTTCCAGGCGGGGCGCGATATGTGGGTGCTGAACGGGCCCCAGGACCGGTTCGTCAAACTGGTTCAGGACGGTGGCGGCCAGGCGCGGATCGTGCGCGTTCCCGAATCCCTGCATGAGATTTTCTCGATGCCCAACGCCGTGCTGGGGCCGTATGTGCATCGTATTCTCGAGTTCTTCGACGATCCGCTCACCATGGCGCTGTAGCGCTTTCCGCGGCGGCTGTTCACTGTGGGCAAAAATCCGGAATGAATGGGCGCGCCGGGAATTGGGTGGAGTGAAAGGTGAAGGTTGAGAGCCCGGGAGGGTTCCGGAACCGGCCACGATAATCCGCCCGCGCGGATCCGAAAGGTTCGATGCGGGCGGGAAGCCAAGCCGGTTCTCTCCTGTTCGAGGAGTACCGATTATGGCAATGTTTCCGGCTTTGATGAATGACACGATGTTCTCTGATCTGTTTGACGATCCGTTCTTTGCGGGTTGGCGCAACACCGCCAACGGCGATCAGGTCATGGCCAACAACATGATGACCACCGATGTGCGCGAGACCGCCAAGGGCTACGACGTCGACATCGACATGCCCGGCTTCAAGAAGGAAGACATCAACCTTGAGCTACAGAACGGTTATCTGACCGTGTCGGCGTCTCGCAACAGCGAGCATGACGACAAGGCCGAGGATGGCAAGTGGCTGCGCCGTGAACGGTACGCCGGCTCTTGCTCTCGCAGCTTCTATGTCGGTGAGGATGTGAAGGAGTCCGACATTCACGCCAGCTACAAGAACGGTACGCTGTGCCTGCAGGTTCCGAAGATGCAGGACCAGCCGCAGGTCGAGGCCAAGCACCAGATCGCCATCGAGGGATGACGGCTGCCGCCGATACGGCTGATGCCGCTGGCGGACTGCCGGCGGACATTGGTTTTGCGCGCCGTCCGCGCTACGCGTTCAACGCCGACTAGGTTGCGGGCGGCGGGAGACAATGCCAATCACTGAAGGCGCCGGATGAAAGGTGAAAGCCTCTTGTCCGGCGCCTTTGTGTTTCCGTTTGTGTTTGGATGACAGAGGAGCCGCGCGGGAGGAGCCATCATGTGTGAGCGACATCATAGGAACGGGGGCTGCGGGCGCGCCCTTGTCGTGCCACACTGGATGTGTGATGATTGATCAGCGTTCCGCCTCTCAGCCGGATCGGCAATCCGGACAATCCCCCTCGTTCATTTCCGCGCCGGCCGGGCCGTCCGTGCCCGCCGCCGACGCGAAGCTGTTCCCCGGCCGAACCTTTGTGAGCACCGTGCTCGACGCCCTCGACAGCAAGAAGAAGATGACCGGTGAGCTGGTGGGTCAGTACATGCAGCGCGCGATTATGGCCGGTCTGTTCGTGGGCATTTTCTTCACCTCGTATTTCGTGATCGTCGCGGCGTTCTCCGGCGCGGGCGTGCCGGCCGGGTTCCCGGTGATCGGTCGCGTGCTCGCCGCGATAACCTTCGGCTGGGCGCTGGTGCTGATCTTCTATACGAATTCCGAACTGCTCACTTCGAATATGATGATCGTGTCGATCGGCGCATACCATCATCGCATCAACTGGCCGCGCAGCCTGCATATTCTGGTGCTGTGCTTCGCCGGCAATCTCGTTGGCGGCCTGGTCGTGGCCATTCTGCTGCGGTTCTCCACGATCGACGGCGGCGCGGTGATGAACCAGATGATCGCCGCGGTGAATCTCAAAACAGGATATCTGCTCGCCGGCCCGATGGGCGTGGCCGATTTGTTCGTGCGCGCCATCTTCTGCAACTTCTGCATCAACATCGGCATGCTGATGGTCTACAACGGCAAGCTCACCAATGATTTCACCAAATGCGTGATCATGGTGGTCGCGGTTTTCGTCTTCGCGTTCCTTGGGTTCGAGCATTCCGTGGCCGACTCCGTGCTGTTCCTTATCGTGGGGTTGAACGGCGTCGGCAATCCGCTGCTGGAAATCGCCGCGATTGTGGTGATCCTGCTGGGTAATTTCGTCGGCGGCGGTTTGCTGATCGGCTTGAATTTCGCCGTGATGAACAACGATCAGCCGCATGGCAATGAGCCGGTTGTCGTGCAGTTCCACAAATCCGCCCTGAAGGACATCGACGCCCATGCCCCGGCGGCCGGGAAGGCCTGATCGACGAAGTTTGCGCGTCCGAGGCGAGGCTCCCTCGAATGCGAAACAGCCCGGATACCGT
>DBKS01000051.1:14523-19657 GCA_002298605.1 Bifidobacterium sp. UBA744
ACGGTATCCGGGCTGTTTCGCACCTGCCGGAACGATCCGGCATACGCCACGTGTCGGCGCGCGATCCTCTGCGATCAGGCGGCAGCCTGGGAGTTGTCGCGGCGCTCGACGATGCGAGCGGCCTTGCCGCGCAGGGAGCGCAGGTAGTACAGCTTGGCGCGACGGACGCGGCCGGAACGCACGAGTTTGATGGAGTCGATGGCGGGGGAGTGCAGCGGGAAGCGACGCTCCACGCCAACGCCGAAGCTGATCTTGCGGACCACGAAGGTCTCGCGCACACCCGCGCCGTGACGAGCGATCACCACGCCGGTGAAGGTCTGGATACGGGAGTTGTTGCCTTCCTTGATCTTCACGTTCACGTCAACGGTGTCGCCGGGACGGAAGGCCGGGATTTCCTCGGCGGACTTGAGATGCTTGGCGTCAAAAGCCTCGATGATGTTAGCCATTTGGTAACCTCCGCACCGCCGCATGTCAGCGCTGATCTTATCCGTATTCCGCTTGGTTTGCCTTGCGGAAGCCTGTCAATCCGCCGGGAGACGGGTCTTGCGACCGCCCGGCTGGACCCGATGACGCACGGAATCATGCGGCCTTCCATGCATCGACACAGCAGCTCACCAGTATATCCGAGGCGAGGGACTGCTTTCGGTGCGCCTGCGGCGTGTCTGCCGGATGTCGCTTGTCCCTCGAGGTTTTTGCGACGATGTGAGGAAAATGTTATGCGCTCACAATCCGCTCAACACGCCGACGGATGCGCGTTATAACACGGATTTATAGCTCTTTTGACAGAGCGCCGCTGTGAGCGATAACATTTCGACTAGCAGTTGAGTGTGAACGCTCACATCACAAAAGCTATGGCGATGTGAACATGATCGCTCAAATTGTCGACGGTGACCGTCAGGGCTGCGGCAGGCCTATATGGTGATCACTGCCATAAAGGGTGAAATCAATCAAGGGAAAGTTAATGACAACAGCTACTCAGAACGCTCCTGCCAAGCAGCAGGGCTCAATGAAGTATGTGGTCATCCTCGCGCTGTCTGCGGGCATGGCCGGCCTTCTGTATGGCTACGACACCGTTTCCATTTCCGGTGCCATTGAATTCCTGCGTCAGGCCTACGGTCTGTCCTCCGGCATGCAGGGCCTCGTAATCTCCTCCATCATGATCGGCGGCGTCATCGGTGTGGGCTTCTCCGGCTTCCTCGCCGACAAGATCGGCCGCCGCAAGGTGCTGCTCATCGGAGCCGCCTGCTTCTTCTTCGCGGCCCTGTGGTCCGCGTTCACCTATGATCCGTGGACGCTGATCGCCGCCCGCATCGTCGGCGGTCTGGGCATCGGCCTCGCCTCCGCACTGGCCATCACCTACATCACCGAGTGCGCCCCGGCCAAGTACCGTGGCACCCTGAGCTCCGCCTACCAACTGCTCACCATCCTCGGCATCTTCCTGACCAACGTCATCAACTTCTGGATCGCCGGCATGGGCGATCTCAACTGGGGCATGAACGCCGGCTGGCGTTGGATGCTGGGCATCGGATGCCTTCCCGCCGCGATCTTCTTCATCGCGCTGTTCCTCTCTCCTGAATCCCCACGCTTCCTGATCCAGTCCGGCAAGGAAGACGAAGGTTTCAAGATCCTCGCAAAGATCGGCGGCGCCGACGAAGCCCACCGCGAGGTCGAAGAGGTCAAGGCCTCCATCGAGCGCGACAAGAACGGCAAGCTGTCCGACCTGTTCAAGAAGCCGCTGCTCATCCCCTTCGTCATCGGCCTGATGCTCGCCGCATGGAACCAGGTCGGCGGTCAGAACGCCATCTCCTACTACGGTCCGACCATGTTCAAGGCCGCTCTGGGCGACAACATCCCGAACGTGGAGTTCCTGTGCTCCTCCCTCGTCGGTCTCGTTGAGCTGATCTTCACCGTGGTGGGTATGGCGCTCATCGACAGGGCCGGCCGCAAGCCGCTGTTGGTTTCCTCCGCCGCCGGCATGGGCGTGTTCGCCCTCGTGATGGTCATTGCATTCTCCGCCAACATCGGCTGGCTCGTCGTCGCCGGTGCCTGCGGCTTCATCGCCTGCTTCGCCTTCGGCCTCGGCCCGGTCACTTGGGTGATGATCCCCGAGCTCTTCCCGACCTACATGCGTGGTCGCGCCTCCGGTCTGTGCACCGTGTTGCTGTGGGGTATCAACTTCTGCGTCGGTCAGTTCACCCCGATGATGTTTGAGGGCTGGGGCGGCTCCGGAACCTTCATCTTCTGGATGATCATGGACTTCCTCGGTGCGTTCCTCATCTTCAAGTTCGCTCCGGAAACCAAGGGCAAGACCCTTGAGGAGATCCAGTCCCTCTGGAGCAAGTGATCCCCGCCGCGCGAGGATTCGCATTCAGCTAAGTACATAACCGATCACATAGCAACGGAAAGGAATCGATATGGTCGACATGGAAGTGACACCGCTTGAAATCGCGGAAAAGATCCGCGGTGGACGCACGTCTCTGGGCATCGAGTTCGGCTCGACCCGCATCAAGGCGGTGCTCATTGACGACACGTACCGCACCATCGCCGCAGGTGACTACCAGTGGGCCAGCCACCTCGAGGATGGTCTGTGGACCTACAGCCTCGAGGAGGTGTGGAAGGGTGTGCAGACCGCGTACGCCAGCATGGCGAACGACGTGTACAACGCATACGGCGAACGCCTCACCACCATCGGCCATATCGGTTTCTCCGCGATGATGCACGGCTACCTCGCCTTCGACAAGGACGGCGAGCAGCTGGTGCCGTTCCGCACCTGGCAGAACACCAACACGCATGAGGCCCATCTGCGTCTGTCGGATCTGTTCCAGTACAACATCCCGGAGCGTTGGTCCATCGCCCACCTTTACCAGGCGGTACTCAACAAGGAGGAGCATGTCGGCCGCGTGGCGTTCCTCACCACCCTGGCCGGTTATGTGCACTGGAAGCTCACCGGCAAGAAGGTACTGGGCGTGGGCGACGCCTCGGGCATGTTTCCGATCGACCCGTCCACCCGCACCTATGAGACCGATTTCATCGACAAGTTCGACGCCCTGCCGGAAATCGCCGCCCAGCCGTGGAAGGTGGAGGATCTGCTGCCCACCCCGCTGGTCGCAGGAACCCCGGCCGGCGAGCTGACCGCCGAAGGCGCCAAGCTGCTCGATCCCGCCGGCTATCTGAAGCCCGGCGTGGTCATGGCACCGCCTGAGGGCGACGCCGGCACCGGCATGGTCGCCACCAACTCCGTGCGCGTGCGCACCGGCAACGTGTCCGCCGGCACGTCGATCTTCGCGATGGTGGTGCTCGAGCACAAGCTGGCCCGCCTGCACCCCGAAGTCGACCTGGTCACCACCCCCGCCGGTGATCTGGCCGGTATGAGCCACGCCAACAACTTCACCACCGATCTGAACCAGTGGGTCAACATGTTCGGCGAATTCGCCGAGGCCATTGGCCACCCGCTCGACGCGGGCACCCTGTTCGGCACCCTGTTCCGCTCCGCCATGAGCGACAAGGCCGATAAGAACGCCGGCGGCATCGTCAACTACTGCTTCCACTCCGGTGAGTTCCTCGCCGGGCTCACCGAAGGACGTCCGGTGCTGGCCCGCGGCCCCGAGGCCCATTTCAACCTCGCCAACCTGATGCGCGCCCAGCTCTTCGGCGCGTTCTCCCCGGTGAAGATCGGCATGGACGTGATGACCAAGGAGGAGAACGTCAAGATCGACTCCCTGGTTGGTCATGGTGGCATCTTCACCACCCCGAAGGTTGCGCAGAAGATCCTCGCCGCGGCGTTCAACACCCCGATTCAGGTCATGGCCACCGCCGCCGAAGGCGGCGCCTGGGGCATGGCTGTGCTCGCCGACTACCTGTGGCACACCAATGCCGATCATTCCAACCTCGCCGACTATCTGTCCGGTCGCGTGTTCGCCAATGCCAAGTCGGTTACCGAGAACCCCGACCCGGCCGATGTGGCGGGCTTCGAGGACTTCTTCGGACGGTTCCAGCGCGGCCTTGAGATCGAGCGTGCCGCGATCAATTCCATCCCGTTGGAAGAAAACTGAGTTTCAGAAGTGGTAAGAAAGGAACGTCAATATGGCTACTCTCGCTGATTACGGCCCCGAAGTGCGCGCCGAGGTCAAGCAGGTGCGTGAGGTCGTCTCCAACCTGCACCAGCAGCTCATCAAGTGGAATCTGGTTGTGTGGACCGCAGGCAACGTCTCCCAGCGTCTGCACACTGCCGACCTGTTCGTGATCAAGCCCTCCGGCCTGCGTTACGAGTACCTGACCCCCAGCTCGATGGTTGTGTGCGACCTTGACGGCAACGTGGTCGACGGTGCCGAGGCGCCGTCCTCCGACACCGCGTCCCACGCATACATCTACCGCAACATGCCCGACGTGTATGGCGTGGTGCACACGCACTCCACCTACGCGACCGCCTGGGCGGCCACCGGCCAGAACATCCCCTGTGGCCTGACCATGATGGGTGACGAGTTCGGCGGCCCGGTGCCGGTTGGTCCCTTCCGCCTCATCGGCTCCGAAGCCATCGGCAAGGGTGTTGTCGAAACCCTCAAGAAGTACCCGAAGTCCCCGGCTGTTCTGATGCAGAACCACGGCCCCTTCACCATTGGTAAGGACGCCGAGGCCGCCGTCAAGGCCGCCGCCATGACCGAGGAGGTCGCCCACACCATGTGGGCCGCCCGTCAGCTCGGCGACATTATCGAGATCGACCAGGCTGACATCGACAAGCTGAACGACCGTTACCAGAACGTCTACGGACAGCACTGATTCGACGGAGTGTTCGGCACTCGCCCAAACAACGTAATCCATCACAACGAAGTAACAGAAGGAGCCATCATGGCAATGGAAAACCCCTTTGAGGGCAAGGAAATCTGGTTCGGCGTCGGTTCGCAGGACCTGTACGGCGAGGAAGCTCTTCGCCAGGTTGCCCAGCAGTCCGCCGAAATGGTCGACTACCTGAACGCCACCGGCAAGATCCCGGCGAAACTGGTCCTCAAGCCCACGCTGAAGTCCTCCGACGGCGTCAAGCAGTTCATGGTCGAGGCCTCCGCCAACCCGAACGTCATCGGTGTGATCACCTGGTGCCACACCTTCTCCCCGGCCAAGATGTGGATCCGCGGCCTCG
>DBKS01000014.1:0-4044 GCA_002298605.1 Bifidobacterium sp. UBA744
TTAACACCGCCGCGTTTCGTTTATGACGTGCCGGGTTCAAAGGCTTTTGACGCGTGATGGGCTGTGGCGCATCACGCGTGCATCACAGCGTTGGCACGTGGGTCAGCCGGAACCGGATTAGCCGGGACGGCCGGATCAGTACCAGTGGTGGGACAGCCAGTACGAGTATGCGCCCTGAATGGAGCCGTAGCGCGAGTTGCAGTAGTTGAAGAACCACTTGAGCTGCGTCTGGTAGTTCGTGCTCCAGTCGCTGCCGAACGCGGCCATCTTGCTGCCGGGCAGCGCCTGAGGCAAACCGTAGGCGCCGGACGAGGGATTCGACGCATTGACCTGCCAGCCGGATTCATGGCTGATGATGTACACGGTGGCGGTGAAGTCGGCCTCGCTGCCACCGTTCGACAGCAGGTAGTCATGCGCCCACTGCTGCATGGTGCCAACTGGAACCGTGGTGCCAATGGAGGATGCGGCCGACGAAGAGGAGGACGACGAGCTGTGGGAGGACGCCTTCTTGGTGCCCTTGAGGATCACCTTGTCAACCGGGGCGGTTTTGACATACTTGGCGATGGTGGCCGAGGAGACCACCGTGTCGCCGTTGCGCGTCACCAGGTTCGTCGATTCGACAACGCCGTTCTGGCCTTCGGTCTCGACCTTGGTGGTGCCGGCGGCGAGGTTCGGATCCTCCTTCTCGACGGTGTTGAAGGGAATTTCCTCGTCGGTGGTTTCAACCGTCGCGTCGGTGCGGGTGATGGTGATAGTGGTGGATTCGTTGACCGGCTGGTCGAGTGCGGGCTCCACGGTGTCGGTGGGATCGAGGGTGATGTTGCCGGCCTGCAGCACGGATTTCACGTCGGTGAAGTTTTCGCCGAGCACAATGCGGGTGTCCCCGTTGATCACCACCGGAATATACGACGTGTTGGCGGTGGCGCCGCCCTGCCCCTCGTCGATGGCCTTGCGGGCGGTGTCACGCGAAACCTGAATGCCCTGCATGTCGGTGGCGGAGTACGAGCTGACCTCCGATGAGTCGGTTTGTCCGCTGGCGGTGTTCGCGGTGTAGAAGTCGTGGGATGCGACGCCCACGCCGATCACGATGGCGATTGCCGCGGCGCCTGCTGCGAAGCGCATCCATTGACGCTTGGTAATCAGCGTGATCGCGGCGACATGATTGGCGTGATGACGAGCCATCTCGCTCCTTGGTTGGGGGTCAGATCCTCGGCGATTCGGCGCGGCATTGCTGTCCGCTCCGTGCTCGTCGGTGTGCACACTTTCTTCATATTAGCCCATACCGGCCATATACGGTAATCGGGCGGATCCGACCGGGCCGTATGCCGGCCGTGTCCGCCCGATGGCTGGACCGCCTGATGCGGTTCCGCCCGTCGACTACTTTTGATTACTTGCCCGCGCCCGCATCCGCGGTGACGTCGAGCTTCTTCGCCTGGTCGATCAGGTCGTCCAGATCGGCCTCGCGCAGCGCCCCGGCCTGCTTGAACACGATCTGACCCTTCTTGGCGACCATCAGCGTGGGCACGGCGGAAATGCCGGCCGCCGCGGCCAGATCCTGGTTCTGATCGATGTCGACCTTCGCGAACACGATATCCGGATGCTTCTCGCTCGCGGCTTCGAAAATCGGTCCGAACGCCTTGCATGGGCCGCACCAGGTGGCCCAGAAATCAAAGAACACCAGATCGTTGTCGGTGACGGTCTGCTCGAATTCGGCGGAGGTGATCGCGCGGGTTGCCATGGCAAATCCTTTCCCCAAAAGGTTCATAACGGCTTTCATAACGGGCTTGCACAAACCCGTTGGTCCGCGTCCAGTATCTCGGGACCTTCCGACACCTGGCGCTTCGCTGAGCTCTGAGCGCAAGATCCGACCGGATGGCAACGCATACGTCATACATGGTCCCAATAATGGAGGTATGCCAGTCATGAATGATGAAGTGCCGGATCCGGACGACTTTGACGCCGACCGTCCCCGCGGGGAATTTGACAACATCACCCCCGAGGATTTTGTGCGCGGCAACGACCATCAGAATCCGCCCGGATGGCTTGGCCCGGGGGATATCGACCGGGCGCGCCGCCAACTGCCCATCGCCTATGTGGAGGTTGTGCCGGTGCGCATCGACGATCTGGGCCGCATCAGCCGCGTGGGATCGCTGCTGCGCGTGGACGATGACGGCAATATTGAGCGCACGCTGATCACCGGGCGCGTCTTGTTCCACGAGTCGTTGCGCGAGGCGATCGCGCGCAATATCGCCAAGGATCTGGGCGATATCGCGCTGCCCCAGCTGCCCGCCAGCCTGCTGCCGTTCACGGTGGCCGAGTTCTTCCCCACGCCGGGGGTGAGCGAGTTCTACGATCCGCGCCAGCATGCCATTGCGCTGTGCTATGTCGTGCCGATCGCTGGCGACTGCAAGCCGCAGGACGAAACCCTGGATGTGGAGTGGGTTGATCCGCGTTCCGACGATCTTGACCGCTTCGTCGCCCAGATGCCCAACGGGCATGGGCGCCTGGTGCGCCAGGCGCTGGCCTGGAGCGGCATATAACCGGCATATAGCGGCATACGCGGGAGCATAGGCGTAAACAACGTAGATAAAAGGAGTGATATGCGGATCCTCAATCATGTGATCAGCCGGGGCACGGGAGTGCCGCTGGTGCTGGTGCACGCGTTCCCGGTCGACCACCATATGTGGGATGAATGCGCGGCCCGTATCGTGGCGCAGGCCAAGGAAGAGGGACTGGACGAACTGACAATCTGGGCGCCCGATATGCCGGGTGCCGGCGCCGGACCGATTCCGGACGCGGCGGAAACCGGGCCGGTTGCCGATGACGGCGCGTACCCGCAGGCGATGGACCGCCTGGCCGACGCCTATGTCGGACTGCTGGCCGACGCCGGCTACGATCGTGCGGTTTGGGTCGGTCTGTCGATGGGCGGTTATGTGGTGCTCGATATCCAGCGTCGCCATCCCGAGGCGGTGGCCGGCCTCGCGCTGTGTGACACCAAGGCCGACGCCGATGGGCCGGAGGCGCGTGCGAGGCGCATCGAGATCGCCGAAACGATGGAGGCGACCGGCACGCGCGAGCCGATTATGCATTTCGCGGCCGCCAATCCCATGCGCGATTCGACGGTGAAATGTTCGCACGACTTCATCGTGGCGATGACCCGTCTCATCGATGCGCAGAATCCGAATGGCGTGGCATGGCGTGAGCGCATGGCCGCGGGCCGTCCCGACCTCAACGATCAGCTCGCCGGGATCGGCGTTCCCGCGGCCGTGGTGTGCGGCGACAAGGATCCCTCCAGCCCGCCCGCCGTCATGGGGCCGATCGCCGAGCGGATGACGGGCACGGATGCGGCGTTCACCGTCATCAGGGATTGCGGTCATTTCTCGGCCATGGAGCATCCGGACCAATTGGCCCGCGCGTTGGTGGCGCTGGTGTCTCGCGTGAGGACCCTTGAATCGCTGCGGACGGATTCGAGCGCTTTGGAGGGGACCGACCGATGAGTTTCTCCCCACTGGCTTTGACCCAGACGCTGCCGTTTTTGCCGTTGGCGCAGGGCGATGTCGACTATCAGGTGGATCGTCGCGGCGAGAACCATCTGATCGACACCGTGCTGGCCGAGCCGAACTCGAGGGTGATGCTGGTGAATGCCGGCAAACTCGCCGTGCCGCGCGGCGAGGCGGCGACGGTGAATTACGAGGCGGGCCGGATGCGGCTCGCCATGCTGCCCGGCCGCTATATGCGTGCGGAGCTGGCGGCCCACGCGGAGGCGACGCCGATTTTTCTCGGCGCGTATGGTCGGGGCGACGCCGCCGAACACGTGGTGGCCATCGATATCACGCGTCTTGGCGCCGCCGACGCCGGCCATGTTCCCGACGCCGCAACCCAGGGCGCCGATGATGCCTTCGGAACGGCTGACGGTCCGGCCGCCGGCGGCGCGTCGATTCTCGATCAGGCCGCCGGACGCTTCGACTGGGTGGATTTGCGTGGTTTCGCGCCGCATGCCTCGGCTCGCGAAGCCGGTTTGGCCACGAGTGCCGCCAGCGTGAG
>DBKS01000014.1:4179-7576 GCA_002298605.1 Bifidobacterium sp. UBA744
TGACCGTCTGATGCTGCAGCATAACGCTGCGTGGCAAGGCAACCTGTATTCCGTGTCCGCCGGGTTCGTGGAAGCCGGCGAGAACCTGGAGCACGCCGCGCGCCGTGAGGCCCTGGAGGAGACCGGCGTCACGCTTGGCGAGCTGCGCTACCTCGGCTCGCAGCCCTGGCCGTTCCCCGCCTCGCTGATGGTGGCGTTCAAAGGCCATGCGGTCACCGACGAGATCCATGTGGACAATGCCGAAACAACCGACGCGCGATGGATGACGCGCGACGAATATACCAATGCGTTGCTGGCCGGGGAGATGCAGGCGCCGGGCAAGGCGACGATCGCGCGGTACATGATCGAGGAGTGGCTGGGCCGTCAACTGTAGGCGCAGCAGGTATAGTTGGTGAGCAGTTCATGCGGTTTCGCATCCAGATAACAGTAAGCGGGGATAAGTCGTGACTGATACAGCGGGCAAGGGCTTTGACGCCGAGCGTACGCAGCGTTTTGATTTTCAGGTGAATGCGCAGCCGCCCGTGGAGCCGACTGCGCATGGCGCTCGATATGCCGCTCAGCATGCCGCAAGTGGAGACGGCGACCTCGATGTCGCCAGCTTCGCGGATTTCCAGGACTTTCAGGATTTTCGGGAAAGCCCCTCGCCGGCCGTCGCCGGCGGCGAGACCACTGCCTCCGTCAACAAGCGCCCAACCGGTCTGATCGTCGCGCTGTGCATCTTCGCCGTCCTGCTCGTCGTCGCTGTCGGCGGATTCTTCGGCGCCCGCGCGTATTTCAGTGATCGAGTGGCCCCGGGCGTGAGCTTCGGCGGCGTGAGCTTCACCGGCCGGAACGCTGGTCAGGCCAGGACGGTGGTCGAATCCAAAATCGCCGACTCCAAGGTCGCCATCGTCGGCACCGACGGCAAGTCGGTAACCGCCTCCCTCAAGGATCTGGGCGCTGACGCCGACGTGGACGCCACGGTGAACGCCCTGATCGGCGCCAAGTCAGGCGGCGGCCTCGTCGCGAGCCTCACGCGTCTCAACCCCTGGGCCAAGCAGGACGTGCCGCTGACCGTCACCACCGACAAGCAGACGCTCGCCAACTACCTGACCTCGCAGCTGGTCGACGAGTCGCAGCGCGCGGTTCCCGCCTCGGTGCGCTACGACGCCCAGGCGAAGACTTACACCGTTGTCGACGGGCGTGAAGGCCAAACCCCCGACGACAAGCCGGTTGAGGACGCGATCGCCGCGCTCGCGGCCGAACCCGGCGGCACGCGGCGCGCGAACGTGGACTACCTGTCGGTGTCCATGCCGATCACCGCGCAGACGGCCCGGCAGGCCGCGGACCAGGCCAACCAGCGCCTGAACGCCAAGTACGTGATCACCAACAGCCAGAAGAAGACGTTCACGGTGCCCGTCGAGGAAATCGCCAAATGGATCGGCTTCGAGTCGGATCCGGATGCGGGCACCATCACGCTGACATACGACGACGACGCGGTGTCCAGCTATCTCGCGTCCGTGCTGCCCGATGCGCTGAAGCAGGAGATGGTGAAGGAATCCATCGTCACCAACAAGGCCGGCCAGAAGATGAGCGTGGTGCGCGAAGGCAAGGACGGCATCACGGTCACCGGCACCGACGAGGCCGCCTCTCAGGTGGCCGCCGCGCTCAAGGATGGCACCGATGTCACGACCAGCGCGAAAGTCGATGTCGCCAAGTTCGAAACCGAATCCCGCACGGTCGACTACGACAGCCCCAACGGTGATCCGCATGTGGTCATCAATCTCAGCGAGCAGAAGGTCTACGCCTACAAAGGCACGACCTTGGTGAACACCTTCAACGTGTCGACCGGACTGAACACCCCCGGGCGCAAAACCGACAATGGCACCTTCTTCGTGCAGTCGAAGTACGACGTGAAAACGATGAAAGCCTGTGTTGACGGCGATTGCTACGAAACCCCGAATGTGCAGTGGTCCACGTTCTACAACGGTGGCGAGGCACTGCACGGAGCTCCCTGGAACGCCGCCGGCATCGCCTCCGGCACGCCCAAGTCGCACGGCTGCACCAATATGAACGTCGCCGACGCCAAATGGATCTACGACTTCCTGCCCATCGGCGCGATGGTGGAGGTGGTGGGCACCACGCCCGACGGAGCCGTTCGTTAGCGTGCGTGCAGGCCGGCGTGCAGGCGGGCGTGCGTGCCAGCATGCCCGCCCGTCCGTAAGCGCCCCTCCGGGAACGCGTTCGTAGGGGGGGCGGGAGTTTTCCGTGAGTTTCCGGATGGGCAGGCGCAAGTGTTATGGTGGCACTATGAGCGATGAGGACAACAAGCCGCTGAACCTTGACGTGCCCGAACACCTGAGCTATTCCGAAGACCACGTGTGGGTGGACCAGTCGGAAGGACTCGCCGTGGTGGGCGTCACCGAATACGCCGTGAACGAACTCGGCGATCTGGTGTTCGTGGATCTTCCGGAGCCCGGTACGAGGATCGAGGCCGGCGACGAGTTCATGGAGTTGGAATCCGCCAAGGCCGTCGCCCCGGTGATCGCCCCGGTGGCCGGCGTCGTCCGTTATGTCAATCCGGCAGTTTCCGATGACCCGGGCGTGATCAACAGCGATCCGTACGGCGAAGGCTGGCTGGTGAAAATCGAATTGGAAGACGACGAGCCGGCCCTGCTGGATGCTGCGGCCTACGCGAAGTTGATCAAATAGGGCTTACGCGGACGTAAATGGGCGTGGATCATATGAGCGGCAGAAAAAACACTGGGCATGACACCAGGAAGCCGATTCGCGCGCGGAGAACCACCACGATTTTCGATGCCGCCTCCTGGCGCGAGCGGATCGAGAACCAGACGGCTCTTGTGCGCGTAGGTCGCCGTCTCGTCACCCGCGGGTTCGGCCTGTGGGCCCTGCTGTCGTCGATGTTCACCAGGCGGTTGGGATGGTATCCGCGCGTGGAACCCTATGTCGGCTACGGCACCGAGGGCTATTCCCGGTTGATCTGCCGTACCGTTCTCGCACCGGAGCGGCGTGAGGCCGGTGTGCTGATGCGCGGCATCCGTGGCATGCTCGCCGTGCCGGCTCCCCATACCCAGGTGCGCATCCGTGTGGACGAGCGGCCGCTGGAAACCGTGCAGGTGGGCGTTTCCGAAGTGTATGACGAGGTGGATCCGTCGAAGGACCGGCCGAGCAGCTTCGCGATCAGCGACGATGCCGGGTACCTCGACCTGGTGGCCGAGCATCATCTGCAGCCCGGAAAGCACCAGGTGTCGTACAGCGTGAGGCGCCGTCGCGACGTCACCGCGCCGCTGTTCACCATACCCTCCACCGTCCAGGTGGGCATCATCTCCGATGTGGACGACACGATTATGATCACGCAGGCGCCCACGCTGTGGAAGGCCGCCTACAATCTGCTCCT
>DBKS01000014.1:7644-10154 GCA_002298605.1 Bifidobacterium sp. UBA744
TGTTCCCGGACGCGCCGTTCTTCTATCTGTCGACCAGCCCCTGGAACGTGGAGACGTCCATTCGGCATTTCATCACATACCAGGGGTATCCGGAGGGGCCGCTGCTGCTACGCGACCTGGACCCCCGACCGAAAAGCTTCATTCCCTCCGGCGTGCAGCACAAGCTGGAATTCGCCGAGCAGCTGATGGCGGACTTTCCGCATATGCGCTTCATTCTGATCGGCGATGACGGCCAGAAGGACCCCACCACGTATGCGACGATCGCAAAGCGGTACCCTGGGCGCGTGCTGTGCATCGGCATTCGTCAGCTCACGCCCAGGGAATCGCCGATGATGCCGCATCTCGCCGGCGTGACCACCACGCAGCCGATGCCGGTCACCGACGTGCCCGTGTTCACCGGCACCACCGGGTCGAATCTGATGAAAACCATGCTGCCGTATCTGCGGCACAACGCATGACCTGTCGGCGCCCCAGCAGCCGACGGCCCGATGACGGTACGGGCGGCTAGCATGGTGGGCACTATGACCAATGATGATCCTGCTTACCCCACCGCCGAGCGCGTACCGCAGGAACGCACCTTCCACGGCGACACCTTTGCTGACCCCTATGAGTGGATGCGGGCCAAGGACGATCCACGCACCCAGGCGTATGTGGCCGCGCAGAACGACTACACCAATGCGCGCATGGCCCCGTTGAACGGGCTGAAAACCACGCTGTTCGAAGAGCTCAAGTCGCGCGTGCAGCAAACCGACATGTCGGTGCCCACCCGATTGAACGGCTATTGGTATTTCACGCGCACCCGGGAGGGCCAGCAGTATGCGACCCAATGCCGCATCCCCATCGCCGGGCCGGATGACTGGACCCCGCCCAATGTGGACGTGACCGCGGCCCCGGGGTCGATGCCCGGCGAGCAGATCGTCTTCGATGCCAACCGCGAAGCTGAGGGGCATGACTTCTTCCGTCTCGGCGGACTTGATCTGAGCCGCGACGGCCGTTGGATGCTGTACGGCGTGGACGTGACCGGCGACGAACGGTATGACCTGAAGATCCGCGATCTGAGCACCGGAGTCGATCTGCCGGAAACGATCGAACAGGTGGCGGGTGGCGGATGCCTTACGCCGGACGGCGCCTGGGCGTTCTATGTCAAGGTTGATGAGGCGTGGCGCCCGTATGCGGTGTGGAGGCATCGCGTGGGCACCAGCGCCGGCGATGACGTGGAGGTCTGGCGGGAGGACGACGAGCGCTTCTGGGCCGGGGTCGGCATCAGCTTCGACGAGCGCAATATCGTGATCGGCACCGGGTCGAAAACCACCACCGAGGTGCTGACTCTGCCGGTGGATAATCCGACGGGCTCGTTCACCCCGTTCATCGCGCGGCGCGAGGGCATCGAATACGACGTGAGCTTTGGCTGCTTCGAAGGCGCGGGGGACGACGGAGCCGATGTGCCGATCGCCATCGTCTACCACAATGTCAACAACCCGAATTTCCAGATCAACATCATCGACATGCGCCGGCATCAGCCGCCCTACGATCTCGACGAGGGCACGGTGGTGGCCTCCGGTTCCCCATATGGCTGCGAGCGTGGCGGCCAGTATGCCGGCATGCCGGTGGGACGTCCATACCACAATCCCATGAATCCGGCGATTCTGGATGGCGCCGCCGGCTTGGGCATTGAGGGCATCGCGATGCACCGGCATTTCGTGATGCTGTCGTATCGCGCGGACGGTCTGCCCCATTTGGCCGTGATGACGAAGCGGCAGGCGATTGAGGATTGGAAGGCCGATCGTCCGTGGGCGTTCCGCGAAGTGAAGCCGCGGCCCTCGCCCAACGTGACCGCCAAGCCGTGGGCGGAGCACTTGTACTCGATTGGAGCCGGCGGCAACCCGTCATACGACGCGCCCCGACTGCGCTATTCCTTCGGCAGCTTCATCCTGCCGGGCGAACTGCATGAGCTGGACCCGGCGACCGGCGAGGATGTGCTGCTCAAGCGAGCGACGATCCTGGGCGATTTCCATGCGGATGACTATGTGGAGCATCGTCTGTGGATCACCTCGCGCGACGGCGAGCAGATTCCGGTGTCGTTGGTGTGGAAGCCGTCCGTCTGCCATCCGCAGTTCGGGGGCGTTCCGGCGCCCACGTTCCTCACCGGATACGGCGCGTACGAGATCAGCTCCGACCCCGGGTTCGCGGTATCGCGGCTGAGCATGCTGGATCGCGGCGTGCTGTATGCGGTGGCGCATATTCGCGGCGGCGGCGAAATGGGCCGCGGATGGTACGAACAGGGCCGCAGGCTCAAGAAGAAGCACAGTTTCGAGGATTTCATCGATGTGACACGCGCCCTGCAGTCGCTGGGCTGGTCCGATCCCCGGCGCGTGGTGGCCAATGGCGGATCCGCCGGAGGCCTTCTGATGGGCGCGGTGGCCAATATGGCGCCGAATCTCTATGCGGGCATCGAGGCCGACGTGCCCTTCGTGGATGCGCTGACCTCGATCCTCAAACCCGAGTTGCCG
>DBKS01000003.1:0-1221 GCA_002298605.1 Bifidobacterium sp. UBA744
TGGGAAACGGGTGGTATTTTCCCAAGTTCGTCCCGCTAATTCCCCGTTAGAGGGGCGAATCTGGGAAATAGGCGGCGTTTATCCCAAGTTCGTCCCGCTTTAGTCGTTCCATCCGGCTGTCGTCCGGCCGCCTCGCGTCGCTCCACAGTATTGCTCATAGTGTCGTGCCGCGCTTTTCTGTCGGAAAAATCACAGCGGATTGGCGCGGCTACGACCGGGGAGCAGGCTAAATTAGCTGATAGTGAGTAACCGGGCTCAAGGGTTGGCCATGCCTCCTCATGGAATCAGCCCGCTTCCCGGCGGCCGAGTGATTGAGGTTATGTATGGTAGACGAGACGAGCCCGCTCAGAGTGGGTCTGGATATCGGCTCCACCACGGTTAAGACGGTGGTGCTGGGCGATTCAGACAAGCTCGACGACGCATTGTTCTCCGACTATCGGCGTCACCACGCCAATGTTCGTCTGGCGACCGCCACATTGCTGACTGATGTGAAGGCCACCCTCGTCGAGAAGGGTCTGGCCGACCGCCCGATCCGCTTCGCCATCACCGGCTCGGGCGGCCTTGAACTGGCCAATCAGCTTGGCTGCACCTTCGTGCAGGAAGTCATCGCCGAAACCGACGCCATCAACGTCACGTATCCGCAGGCTGACGTCATTATCGAGCTGGGCGGTGAGGACGCCAAGATCACCTATCTGAAACCCGTTCCGGAGCAGCGCATGAACGGCTCATGCGCCGGCGGCACCGGTGCGTTCATCGACCAGATGGCCACGCTGCTCAACACGGATGCGGCGGGTCTGAACGATCTGGCCAAGCGGTACAAAACCCTGTATCCTATTGCCTCTCGCTGCGGAGTGTTCGCCAAGTCCGACCTGCAGCCGCTGATCAACGACGGCGCCGACAAGGAGGATCTCGCCGCCTCGATCTATCAGGCGGTCGCCACCCAGACCATCGCAGGCCTCGCCTGCGGACGCCCGGTGAAGGGCAACATCGTGTTTCTCGGTGGCCCGTTGTTCTTCATGTCCGAGCTGCGCGAGGCGTTCAAGCGCATTCTCGAAGGCAAGGCCGACGACTATATCCTGCCTCCTAACGCCCACTTGTACGTGGCTTACGGTGCTGCGTTGGAGGCGGGGGAGAAGACTCAGGCCACTGTGGAGCGCACGCCGGGTGTGCAGGGCAACCCGCTGTCGGAGGACGTCAATGATCCCTTCGGCCCCGCCTACT
>DBKS01000003.1:1314-3271 GCA_002298605.1 Bifidobacterium sp. UBA744
TCCAACGGGGAATCGAAATCCCTGTCGGAAAACGAGGAGCAGGGGCACTTCGATCTGTCCACCCTCGACAACGTGCTTGCCGCGCTTGACTCGCTGAAGAACCGTCCGAACACCGCGCGCACCATCCGCCCACTGTTCCTGAACGACGAGGAACGCCGCGAATTCGACGAACGGCATGCCAAGCAGAAGATCAACGTCGGCAATTTGGACGGCGCCCACGGCCCGCACTTCCTGGGCATCGACGCGGGCTCCACCACCATCAAGGCCACGCTGATCAACGACGACAAGACGATTGTCTGGTCTTCGTATGCCACGCATAAGGAGAATCCGCTGCTTGCCGCCGCGGACATCGTCCGCGCGATCACCGCCGCGCTGCCGCCCGAGGCGTGGATCGCGCGCGCCTGCGCCACCGGTTACGGCGAGGGATTGATCACCGCCGGCCTGCATATCGACGAGGGCGTGGTCGAGACCATGGCGCATTACCGCGCGGCCGAGGAAATCAGTCCCGGCGTCACCGCCGTCATCGACATCGGTGGCCAGGACATGAAATACATGGACGTCAATGACGGCGTGATCGATTCGATCTGCGTCAACGAGGCGTGTTCGTCGGGTTGCGGTTCGTTCCTGCAGACCTTCGCGCAGTCGCTGGGCCTGACCATCCAGGAGTTCACGCAGCGGGCGCTGGCGTCCAAGGCCCCGGCCGACCTCGGCTCGCGCTGCACGGTGTTCATGAACTCCTCGGTGAAGCAGGCTCAAAAGGAGGGCGCGTCCCCCGAAGACATCGCCGCCGGCCTATGCTACTCCGTGGTGCGCAACGCCCTGTACAAGGTGATCAAGCTGCGCGACGCCAATGCGCTGGGCCCGGTGGTTGTGGTGCAGGGAGGCACCTTCCTCAACGACGCCGTGCTGCGCGCCTTTGAGCTGTTGACGGGCCGCGAGGTGACCCGTCCGAATATCGCCGGCCTGATGGGCGCCTACGGTGCCGCGCTGACCGCCCGTATGCACTGCGAGCACGCGGATGGGGACACCGCCGCCGTCGAAGCTGCGAACGAGCATCCGGTGTCGTCGATGCTCACCGGCGAGGCACTGGATCATCTGGACATGACCACCACGCATGATGTGTGCAAGCTGTGCCAGAACCACTGCAAGCTCACCATCACCGAATTCGAGGACGGCACCCGGTATGTGACTGGCAACCGTTGCGAGCGCGGCGGCGACAAAACCAAGCGGCGTTCCGATCGTCCGAATCTCTACGACTTCAAATACAAGCGGGCCTTCGCCTATCGTCGTCTGACGCCCGCCAAGGCCACTCGCGGCGACATCGGCATTCCCCGCGTGCTCAACATGTACGAGGACTATCCGTTCTGGTTCACCCTGCTGACCAATCTGGGATTCCGCGTGATCATCTCTGGTCGCAGCGACCACAAGATGTTCGAGGAGGGCATGGATTCCATCGCCTCCGAAAACATCTGCTACCCGGCGAAGCTGGTGCACGGCCATATTCGCGATCTGGTGGCCAAGGGCGTCAAACGCATCTTCTATCCATGTGTCAGCTACGAGCAGCAGCTGGTGCCGGACACTCAGAATCGCTACAACTGCCCGATCGTCGCCAATTACCCGGTGGTGATCGAGGCGAATATGCCCGAGCTGGCCGACGAGGGCGTGGATTTCATGCGCCCGTATTTCAATCTGGCCAATCGCGACAAGATGGTCGACCGCATCGCCGAGGTGTTCGCCGCCGACGGCGTGACCCGTCAGGAGGCGGAGCTGGCCGTGACCGCCGCCTATCGTGAGGACGCCGTATTCAAAAACGACGTGAAGCAGGAGGGGCTGCGCGCGCTGGCATACATGCAGGAGCATCATGTGCGCGGCGTGGTGTTGGCGGGTCGCCCGTATCACATCGACCCCGAAGTCAACCATGGCATTCCGGAGACGATCTGCTCGCTGGGCATGGTGG
>DBKS01000035.1:0-3217 GCA_002298605.1 Bifidobacterium sp. UBA744
CTCATGGGCTTGAGACCGGGCGTTGCTGTTTGATTGCGGGGAATGGCACAGAGGGCTCGTGGACTGGCCGCGGCCGATAGCCGGGCCGTCGAGCTATAACGTGGAACATCATACGAATTGGCTCATTATGATCAGAGCACCGGCAATGACAACCATGAGTGGCTCCTGCTCTGTATTTTGATGCTCCTATACATTGCCAAGCGTTTGGATTCGTTGTTTGAGTCCGGGCAGGTTCCGTGCTCCGCGTTCGATTTCGTTGATGCGGCTCGACGGCACGCACAGCGCCTCGCCGACCTGTTGCCAATCTAGGGCTGATATGAACTGATTTTTGTTCCGCATTTCCCCTGACTCGATGGGAGATGATGGAACCATGGCAAAAGGCACGAGATACACGCCGGAGTTCAAGACGAAGGCCGTCAGGCTGCTCACGGAGTCCAGGTCGTCGTATTCGTCGGAGACGAACGCGATCGAACGGGTCGCCAAGGACCTGGGAGTGGCGCCGGAGACGCTGCGCCGGTGGCGGAACCAGTCGGACGCGACGGTCGCGGCGCAGACCAAGCAGTCGGCCGAGGACGCGATGGCGGAGCTGAAGAAGCTGCGGGCCGAGAACGCGGAGCTGAGACGCGCGAACGAGATCTTGACGACGGCGTCGGCTTTTTTCGCGGCACGGCTCGACCCGACACGGCGTTGATGGTCGCGTACATCGACGAGCACAAGGACCGTTTCAAGGTCGGGCCGATCTGCAAAGTCCTCGGCGAATCGTTGGACTGCGGGTTCATCACTCCGCGCGGCTACCGCATGTTCAAGTCAAGACCGCCCAGCCGCATGCGGGCGAGGCATGAGGCGCTGGCGCGCGACATCGCGGAGATCCATTCGGATTTCCTCATGGCCGTGTACGGGTACCGCAAGACGCACGCCCAGTTGGTCGCCCAGGGCTGGGATCCGAAGGGGGTCGGCCGCGACCAGGTGCTGGGCATCATGCGCGAGCTCGGCATCCAGGGCGTGCGCCGCGGCAGGACGCCCACCACCAAGCCGGCGAAGGGCACGGGAGGCCGGCCCGACCTCGTGAAACGCAGGTTCGAGGCGGAGGCTCCGAACCGCCTGCACGTGGCCGACATCACGTACGTGCGCATGGCCGATGGTTCGTTCGGCTACACGGCGTTTGTCACCGACGTGTACGCCCGCAGGATCGTGGGCTGGGCGTGCGCCACCACCATGGACACGCGGGAGCTGCCGTTGCAGGCGCTGGAGCAGGCGATCTCGTGGGCCGCGTCGCACGGCGGCACCGACGGTCTCGTGCACCACAGCGACCATGGCGTGCAGTACACCGGCACGGTGTACACCACGCGCGTCGGGGAATTCGGCATGCTGCCCTCGACCGGTTCGGTCGGCGACTCGTACGACAACGCCATGGCCGAATCCGTCAACGGCGCGTACAAGACCGAACTGGTATGGCGGCGCAAACCCTTCCAGGATTTGAAGGACCTGGAATTGGCGACGTTCCGGTGGGTCTCGTGGCGGGGACTCGAAGCGCCTGCACCAGTCCCTGGGCTACAGGACGCCGGAAGCGGTGGAAACCGAGTATTATGCAAACCAAGCGGCGAAAGCCGCCTCAATATAAGGGCGAACAAAAATCAGGCCATATCAGAGCATCGAAATACACTAATAGCCGGGAAGCCGAGCCGCGGCGCGAAGTGTCATACGAGTTGGCTCGCGATGATCAACGCGCCGGCAACGGTCATGAGCGCCGAGAAGGCGCACGGAAGAGTCCTTTTGCGTTCTCTTCCCAGTTTTTTGGATCCGATCACGACGGATATCAGGACCAATCCGACGGCCAGCGGCACCAAGGCCAAGGCCAGCAGAAGCAACGGTCTTTCCATGGCATCCCCTTCCCGGACGCTGTGGTTCGGATGGTATCTTCAGTGAATCATGGGACATGGGTTGTTTAGCGCTGACTGGTGACGGGGCCCGACCCTGATGTTCGTCGGTGTCGGAACATGGTTTCGCCGTGCGACATGTTTCCGACGGTGATGCCGTGGGCGTGGTGCTGCACCTCTCAATAGACACCGGGAGGTATGAGACGAGGAGATCGCCAGGCTACAATCAAAGACAACCAACCCGAACGCAAGCGTTGCGCTTACAAATTGAATCCGGGGCAACGGCCATAGCAACATGATTTGGTAAGGAGGTGCAACTGATGGATATCCCTGAACTCACCCTGCAGTCCGACCGGAAGCGGATTGGCAAACGGATCTTCAGGCTCGTTGCCGGTTATCTTGTGCTGCTTTCCCTGTTGTATCTCCTCTTGTCCCAGGCCCAATCATCTTGGACGAACACGGAGGTGTATTGGGAGGAGGCGGCAGGGGTCGCGGTGGATGTGAATGATTCAGCATCGCTGCGAGAGGCCGTTCGAATCGTAGGCAAAAGGCCTATGCCGCCTGAAAGCGGTCTCGATATGCCCGTCACCCAGAGCCTCGCCGTGTGGAACGTTTTGGGGACATGGGTCAAGGTCCGTGAAAGCGAGAATCGGCTGGAGATAGCCGTCATGGGACAGTTGGAATGGGTCCATGCCGTTCTTCAGGAGGATTCAAAGATGGATGGAAGCACGGACGACTAGCGAGGTTTAAGGTGATTGAACGCTTGGCAAGCACGGATTTCAATCTTTCAGGATGTGGCCAGCCTTGCGGTGCCATGAATGCATCGTTGTGAAAACGTCCGCGCCCTGTTATCGCGGCGTGTGCTCGTCTTGTGGCATGATTGGTGGTGATGGAATCAATGACGAGTCCAGCGAAACGTCACCAGCCCCGACTCTCGTAGAGACCTGATGTTCGGAATGGTTATTTCCAGTTGAATGTGTAGCTCTGGTCTGATTGCTCCTCTCCATGGGAGGTGACAGTCGGGATGTTGCCGTGCCAAGTGACGGTGAAGTTGTTTGAGCTCAATGATTTGCCGTCGTTGTGCAGATCCGTCTTGACTTCCGTGACGTTTTCGGCTCCGACAATGCTGGGGTCGGTGTCCCAGGAGACTTTGATTGTGATGCTGCTTGGACCGAAGAATATGGGCGAGCCGATTTCGTTGACGACCACTTCGCAGGTGCCATCAGCGGATTTCGTGGTCATGATGTGATACGGCATATCCGTTTGCGACCATATAAGGGTGCATCCGCCAGCCCAGATCAGTGCAATCGCGAGAATGATATGTTCGATGATGCGTGCTG
>DBKS01000035.1:3289-3822 GCA_002298605.1 Bifidobacterium sp. UBA744
CCGGAGCCGGACAATCCCATGGCCATGCCTTTTTGTTTTTAGGGAATCGATGCGCCTATCATATCAATTGCCGGCGTCATTGCCGATGTTTTACGATTCGCGGATGCGGCTCATGATTATACATTGCGTCGTGAAACGGGCGTTGCCGCGCGATCGATTCACGCCTGTAGAATCTTTAAAGACCGAGCTTGGAAGGAACGGGCGCATGCCACGCAAACTGATTATGTGCGGGGACCATCCGGTTCTCGCGTTCGAATACGATCCCGCGTCCGGCTGTGCGTGCTCCTCGGGCGGGGTCCTCGATTCCAGGCGGTTGCCTCTGGAGTTCACCATGCACGGCAAGAGCGCGCTGTATGCCAGGAGGATCGACGAATGGTGGAGGTCCCGGGCGATCCCTTCCACGCGCGACGGAATACGCCGTGTGCTCGAATCGCTCGGCGCTTCATCGACCGGCGAGCTGCTCGACAGGACCTATGGATTGAGCCTGTCTGATCAGTATTGGGTCAAACGCGAGGACGATCCGACTGAGTGGA
>DBKS01000064.1:0-435 GCA_002298605.1 Bifidobacterium sp. UBA744
ATCGGCATCATGGCGGCCTTCTGGGTGCCGAACTGCGCCTGATACTGCACCTTGTTGGCGGTGGAGGTGTTGTAGTCGACCGTCAGCTTCTCATCCTGGGCCTTGAGGAAGATGTTGGTGTAGTTATCCTTCATGTAGCTGTAATCGCCGGAAAGGAAGTTCTTCTTGGCGCCATCGGAATCAGAGGCGGACTGCGCGGTAGTAAAGGACTGGAAGACAGACTGCCAATTGTGGTGATAGGTCGGGTAGACGGAGTTGGCGTCGTAGCCGGCCGCGGGCAGCTTTTCCTTGAGCTCTTCGGCGGCCTTGATGTAGTCGTCCCAGGTCCAGGTACCATCCGGAATGGCCACGCCGGCCTTCTCGAACATGGTCTTGTTGTAGAACAACACCCAGGAGTCCTGACGGTACGGCATCGCGTAGTACTTGCCATCGATG
>DBKS01000064.1:502-631 GCA_002298605.1 Bifidobacterium sp. UBA744
CCCTGCGAATCCACTGCGTAGGTGTAGTACTTCTGCAGGTTCTTGACCGGGAAGACCTCGGGGGCGGTGCCGCCGGACAGATCGGTGGTCAGCTGGGTGTCGTAGTCGTCGGCGGAGTATTCCTTGATG
>DBKS01000064.1:754-14018 GCA_002298605.1 Bifidobacterium sp. UBA744
TGGCTGCCGCAAGCGGACAAAGCCATGGCAGCGACTGAAGCGAGGGCCGCAGCTTTGACAATGCGTGTGGACTTCATAGTGTTTCCTTTCTTCCTTCCTAGCTTCCTTGCTAAGACCGGTCAGGAGCGCCGCTACGCGCCCTATCCGTTCTTATCTGCCACTATACGGCACCATAATGATCACTTTTGATTGTTGCCATGATTTGCCTTGGAAATAATCGGCAACCATGAAGTCAAAATTTCAAACAACCGTTGAAATTCCAACGTTTCAGAACTCAGCCATTTTCTGAAAAACTTGTGATTCTGATCACTGATAATCATCATGGTGTGGGACGCACCGCCCTCAGGAGCGCGCCTCGATCGCTCTATGCCCGCGGGGCGGTCGAGGCCCGCACCACGAACGTGGAATCCACCACAATCGGCTTCATGCCCTCATGCACCTTGAGGCGACGCAACCGACCCACCATCTCATCGACGGCAAGCGACGCGGTCTCCCTTCGCGGCATACGCACCGACGTCAAGGCGGGCGTGACCAGCGAGCTCACGGGAATGTCGTCGATGCCAATCACCGACACCTGACCGGGAACCGAAATATGCTGGGCGCGCAACGCCGCAATGAAGCCGATGGCGATCATATCGTTAAACGCCAGCACGGCGCTCGTCTGGTTCTTCAAAAAGGCCTCCGCGCACCGATACCCCCCGGAGAACGACGGCGAATCCGAGGGGATACGCTTCAGCCGAAGCCCGTGCACCGAGCACAGCGCAGTCATGACGCGCCAGCGCGTACCCTCCTGCCAACTGGTCTGAGGACCGGAGATATAGGTGATTTCCGTATGTCCCAACCCGACCAGATGGTTCACCGCCGCCTCAAGACCGGTTTGCACATTGCCGATAATCGATTTGACCCCTCGGATGGAACGGTTCAATGCAATTACCGGCTTGGTTTCGGCCAGCTTGCGAATCGCCGAGTCGCTGCGACGGGACGAACCGAGAATGATGCCGTCCACATGCGGACGGGCCAGCTCGACCGCGTTCTTCTCGATGGCGCCGGTCTCCTCGGAATCGATCACCAGCAGCCCGTACCCCAGATCAAGGCAGCGATGCTGCGCGGCCTTGACGTAATCGGCGAAAATGGGATTGGCCAGATCGGAAACCACAATGGCGATCTGACCGGTCATGCCCCCCGTCGGATCGTATGACGAGATGGGATCGACGCGATACCCCAGCCGATCGGACACTTCACGGATCCTGCGCGCGGTTGCGGCGCTCACCCTCCCCGGACGGGCGAAGGCACGTGACACGGTCGACGGAGACACACCGACCTCGCGGGCAACGTCGCGAATGGTGACGCGATGCGCATGCCCCTGGGAAGGGCCGCCATCTCCGATGGCATCGTCACCGGCACCGACATGTTCCTCGTCAACCGCCATGGCACTCCGTTCTTTATATATATGCGATCTGCCCCATTCTATGCACCGCCCGGTGATTTTGCCGTCAAACCATGGCAACTGCAAACGGTAGTCAAGGCGACAACCGATAATGTAAGCATGAATCAACCAACGAAGTATGATCTCAATCCCGATCGCCTCCTCCCCCCGGATCCCACCGAACGTGCCATCGCACGCGACCTGTACGACTCCGTCAAGGACCTGCCGATCATCTCCCCCCACGGCCACGTGCCGGTCGAATGGTTCCATGACAAGGATTACCATTTCTCCGACCCCACCAGCCTGTTCATCACACCTGATCACTATGTGACTCGCGTGATGCACTCCCAAGGCGTGGCGCTGAAAGACCTCGGCGTCAACCAAAAGAACTTCACCCCCGAGCAGGCGCGCAACGCCTTCCTGATCTGGGGCAAGAACTGGGGCGCCTACGCCGGAACCCCCATGCGCTACTGGTTCGAGGACTCTTTGCAGAACGTCTTCGACATTCACACCAAGTTCGGCGAGGACACCGCCGGCCGGATCTACGATGAGCTCAACGATCTGCTCAAGCAGCCGGAGTTCTCCACGCGCGAACTGGTGAAGAAGTTCAACATCGGCTTCATCTCCACCACCGACGACACGCTCGACGACCTGCACCTGCACGACGAGACCAACGCGGATCCGGACTTCCCGGCTCGTCTGGCGCCGGCCTTCCGTCCGGATGTGTATCTCGAGCCCTCCACCCCCGGCTGGGCCGAACTCGTCGGCAAGCTTGGCGATGTGGCCGGCGTGGACACCTCCACCTACGAGGGTTTCACCGCCGCGATCAAGAGCCGTCGCCTGTACTTCAAGCAGCATGGCGCCGTGCTGTCCGACCACTCCCACGCCGACGTGCGCACCGACCGCCTCTCCGACAGCGAAGTCACCAAGCTGTATGCGCAGGCGCTGGCCGGCACCATCTCGACCGAGGACGCCACCCGCCTGCGCCGCCACTTCTTCTCCGATCAGGTGCGCATGGCACAGGAGGACGGCCTGGTGATGACCGTGCACCCGCATGTGCATCGTTCCTATGATCCGTCCACTCTGGCCGAGTACGGCAAGGACACCGGCGGCGACATCCCGGCCAAGGCCGAGTTCGCCGTGGACCTCAAGCCGCTGCTCAATGAGTACGGCAACAACCCGGACTTCCATTTCGTGGTCTTCACGATGGACGAGACGGTATACGCCCGCGAGCTCGCCCCGCTGGCCGGCTTCTACCCGAGCCTGTACATCGGCGCCCCGTGGTGGTTCATCGACGCGCCCGAACCGATTCTGCGCTACTACGAGGAAGTCACTCCGAACGCCGGCTTCACGAAGCTGTCCGGCTTCATCGACGACACCCGCGCACTGTGCTCCATCCCGGCACGCCACGACACCAACCGTCGTCTGACGGCCCGCTACGTCGCCGGCCTCGTCGCCGACCACCGCCTGAGCCTCGAGGAGGGCCGCCAGATCGTGATCGATTCCGTGGTCGCCCAGCCGAAGAAAGTGTTCAAGCTCGACTAAGCTACCCGCCGCCCGTTGGCCTGCTCCGTTCCCGGGAACGGAGCAGGCCAACGGGCATAACGGCCATCGTCTCAATCTGTCAAGAAAGGACAAGCAACTATCATGACGCTTCATCTGACCGATGATCTCAACGCAACCAAGGATGAGTGGACGACCGCCGGCATCACCCTGCCGAAGTTCGATCCCGCCAAGGTCCGCGCCAATTCCGTCGATCACCCCTACTGGGTGCATTTCGGCGCCGGCAATCTGTTCCGCGCCGTTCACGCCGCCATCGCGCAGGATCTCATCGAGGCCGGCGAAGTCGCCTCCGGCGTCTATGTGGCCGAGACCTTCGACCCCGACATTGTGGACGAGGCCTACAAGCCCTTTGACGACCGCTGCCTGCAGGTTGTACTGAAGTCCGACGGCTCCGTCGACAACCGTCTCATCGCCTCTGTTGCCGGCGCCTTCGGCGTGCGCAGCCATGACGACGAAGCATGGAAGGGCCTGGTCAAGGTCTTCACCAACCCCGAGCTGCAGTTCACCACGGTCACCATCACCGAAAAGGGCTACGCTCTGACGAACCCCGCCGGCGACGTGCTGCCGTGGATTCAGCCGGAGGTCGACAACGGCCCCGACTCCGCCATCTCCGCCATGGGAGCCATCACCGCACTGCTTCTTGAGCGCTTCAAGGCCGGCGCCTACCCGATCGCCATGGTGTCCACCGACAACTTCTCGCAGAACGGCGACCGCTTCGGCGCCTCCATCAAGAAGTTCGCCGAAATGTGGAGGGACAAGGGCTTCGTGGGCCAGGACTTCGTCGACTACCTCAACGACGAGTCCAAGGTCACCTTCCCCCTGTCCATGATCGACCGCATCACCCCGAACCCGGCCGAATCCGTCTCCGAACTGCTGGCCAAGGCCGGTTTCGGCGACACCGACATCATCCACACCGCCAAGCGCACCAATGTCGCCCCCTTCGCCAACACCGAGGAGACCTGGTACCTGGTGGTCGAGGACAAGTTCCCGAACGGCCGTCCGGCCCTTGAGAAGGCCGGCGTCTATGTGGCCGACCGCGCCACCGTGAACGACGCCGACGAGATGAAGGTCACCACCTGCCTCAACCCGCTGCACACCGCGCTGGCCACCTTCGGCATGCTGCTGGCCTATCCGTCGATGTCCGAAACCATCGCCGACCCCGACCTCAAGAAGCTCGTGGAGCGCCTCGGCTATGTCGAGGGCCTACCGGTGGTCACCGATCCGAAGATCTTCTCCCCCAAGGAGTTCCTGCGCCAGGTCATCGAGGTGCGCGTGCCGAACCCGAACATTCCGGACACCCCGGCCCGCATCTCCACCGACACCTCGCAGAAGATCCCGATCCGCTACGGCGTGACCATCGCCAAGTATCTGGCCGATCCGGAGCATCATGATCCGGCTTCGCTGACCGCCATTCCGCTGGTGATCGCCGGCTGGCTGCGCCTGCTGCTCGGCAGCGACGGCAAGGCCACCAACGACAAGGGCGAAACCGTGACCCTGAGCCCGGATCCGCGTCTGACCGATCTGCAGACGACGCTCGCCCCGCTGTCGCTCGGCGGCGATCTCAGCAACGCCGAGGAAGTGCTCAAGCCGGTTCTGGCCGACACCACCATCTTCGGCACCGATCTCAACGCCACCCCGCTGGCCGCGAAGATCATCGGCTACTTCAAGCGCTTCGCCGCGGGCACCGGCACCGTCAAGTCCGTGCTGGAAGCCGAGCTGGCCTGATCCGGCCGCGCCCATAGCGGCTATAGCGTCCAATACAGGTTATTTACCCAACCAAAAGGAGAACAACCCACATGCATATGTCATTCCGCTGGTACGGCGAGGGCAACGACACCATCTCCCTCGACGACATCCGCCAGATCCCCGGAGTCGAGACCATCGTCTGGTCCCTGCATCACAAGCAGGCCGGCGAACTCTGGGAGCCGGAGGAGATCGAGCACGAGATGAAGCTCATCACCGGCCTCTCGGCGGACGACCGCAAGCGCGGCGTTACCAAGACCTTCAACGCCGACGTGGTCGAGTCCGTCAACGTGCATGAATCCATCAAGACCGGCAAGACCATGCTGGGCATGAGCCGCGACGAGGCTCTGGAGAACTACCGCAAGACCATCGAGAACCTCGGCAAGGCCGGCGTCAAGGTCGTCACCTACAACTTCATGCCGGTGTTCGATTGGCTGCGCACCGACATGTTCCACCCGTCCCCGGATGGCTCCACCGCCCTGTACTACGACGCCCACAAGGTGGCCCAGCTCACCGACCCGCAGGCTCTGGTCGACGAGACCCTGAACGGCGCCGGCAACCTGACCATGCCGGGTTGGGAGCCGGAGCGTCTGGCCCATCTGCCGGAGTTCATCGAAGCCTATCAGGGCATCGACCATGAAAAGTACTACGAGAACTACAAGGTCTTCCTCGACGCGGTGATCCCCACCTGCGAGAAGTACGACGTCAAGCTGGCCGTCCACCCGGACGATCCGGCCTTCGACCTCTTCGGCTGGCCTCGCGTGGTGTCCTCCAAGGAGGGCATCCAGCGCGTGCTCGACCTCAACCCGAGCCCGTACAACGGCCTGTGCCTGTGCCTGGGATCCTTCTCGTCCCGCCGCGGCAACGATCCGGTCGACGCCGTCAAGACCTTCATGGACCGCATCCACTTCAGCCACGTGCGCAACATCAAGTTCCTTGACGACGCCGGCTCGTTCTCCGAGGTCGGCCATCGCGCATCCGAAGGCGACGTGGACACCGTGGGCATCATGAAGGCCTACGCCGAAGCCGATTTCCAGGGCTACATCCGCCCGGACCACGGCCGTCACCTCTGGAGCGAGAACACCGAGGCCGGCCGTCCGCGCCCCGGCTACGGTCTGTACGACCGCGCCCTCGGCATCCAGTACCTGCTGGGCGTCTGGGACTCCTTCAAGTACAACAAGTGATCCTGGAACCTCAGTGATATGACAAACCCCGCTCCAACCGGCGGGGTTCGTCATATCCAGGAACCTTGACCGGTTCACGGGATATTGCGGCGGCCCCGTGAACCGGGCTCGATGGAAAACTCTGGAAAATAGGGCACGGCTCCTCGCGGTTCATCCGAAACTATCAATGAACGAACCGCAAAGGAGCCCTTCATCAATGAAGATCAGTACAACGATCACCGATATCGCCAACCATGGCGACCGTCTTGATATAACCACCGACGGCGCCCGATTCCAGATCTATTTTCTGGACGAAAACATCATCCGAATCCGTTCCACCTTCAAACAGGAATGGCCGGAGGAACTGAACTACGCCCTGGTCAAAACCGCCTGGAATGACGCCACCGACGACGTCATCGGAGACGAACGCGAGCACGTAACCCCCATCGGCATTACACTCAGCACCACCATCGACGCCAACAGCGGCGAAACCATCCATACCGCTTCCACGGGCCGCTATACGCTGGCTATCCACACCTCCCCGTTCCATTTCGAGATCCTCGACGAGAACGGCGTCACGGTGCACTCCGATCTGCCGGGCCGATCCTTCATGCAGGATTCGCTCGGCCGCCCGACCCACTATTCGCGCATGGAAGACGGCCATCATTTCTACGGCTTCGGCGAGAAAAGCGGGGAGCTCAACAAGATCCGCCGCCGCATGCGCATGCACAATACCGACTCACTGGGTTGGGATGCCTCGAAGTCCGACCCGCTGTACAAAATGATCCCCTTCTACATCGATTTCGACGCCGAACGGGGCCTTGCACACGGTATGTTCTACAACAACGCCGCCGATTCAGTGTTCGACATGGACTGCGAGCACTCCAACTACTGGCTGCGCTACAGCTATTTCCAGGCCGAAACGGGCGACATCGACCTGTATTTCATCGGAGGACCCACCATCGCCGACGTGGTGAAGCACTACACCGACCTGACCGGAAAAACGGCCATGATGCCGTTGAGCTCGCTGGGATACATGGGTTCCACCATGTTCTACACCGAACTCGAGCGGAACGCCGACAAGGCCATTGAGGATTTCGTGGACACCTGCGCCGCCAATGACGTGCCCTGCGACGGCTTCTTCCTGTCATCCGGCTACACCTCGGGCGAAGACGGCAAGCGCTACGTGTTCAACTGGAACCACGACCGCTTCCCCGACCCGGCCGGGTTCATCGAGAGTCTGAAGGACAAGGGCGTGGAGGTCTCCCCCAACATCAAGCCCGGCATGCTCACCACCCATTACCTCACCGACGATTTCGAAGAGGCGCATGCTTATGTGCGCACACCGGACGACTCGGCCTCCCAAGTGGACCGGTACTGGGGCGGTCCAGCACATTTCGTGGACTTCACGTCGCCGGCTGGCCGAGCCAAGTGGAGCGAGCATATGACCCGCCAGCTGCTCAGCAACGGCATTCGTTGGATTTGGAACGACAACAACGAATATGAGATCGCCGAGGACGGCGCTCGCTGCGAGGCCGAAGGCGTGGTGCGCCCGATCGGCGAGCTGAAGCCCCTGATGTCGACGCTGATGGCGAAAACCGCCCACACCGCCGTCAACAGCTACGATCCCAATGTGCGCCCGTATGTAACCAACCGCGCCGGCTACGCGGGTATCCAACGGTATGCGCAGACGTGGTGCGGCGACAACGGCACCACCTGGACAAACCTCAAGTACAATGTGCCGACGATTCTGGGTATGGGACTGTCGGGGGTGGCGAATCAGGGCGCCGACATCGGCGGATTCGACGGACATGCCCCCGACCCCGAGCTGTTGGTGCGCTGGGTGCAGAACGGCATCTTCCAGCCCCGGTTCTCGATCCATTCCTGCAACACCGACAATACGGTCACCGAACCGTGGATGTACCCCGATTACACGCATTACATCGCCGAGGCGATCCGTCTGCGCTATTCGCTGGTTCCGTACTTCTACTCGCTGCTCGCCGAGGCGCACCGCAGCGGCGCACCGATCATGCGACCGCTGGTCTACGAGTTCCAGTCCGACCCGCGCTGCTGGGACGAGAGCTTCGAATTCATGCTCGGCCCCTCGCTGCTGGTGGCGAATGTGCTGGAGCAGGGCGTTTCCAACATTGACGTGTATTTGCCGGCGGGATGCGATTGGTATGATCTGTCGACCAGCTGCTGGGTTGCCGGTGGGCAGACGATCACCGTGCCGGTCTCGCTGGGCTCGATCCCGATGTTCCTGCGTTCCGGGGGCATTCTACCGACATGTCCGGGCCTCGCCAACCTGCACCGCGACGTCATCGATCATCTGACCCTGCTGGTCGAGCCGGGTCAGGCGGCGTCCTTCCAACTGTACGAGGACGACGGAGTGTCCCGCGCGTGGGAGCATGGCGCGTACCTGACCAGCACGGTGCAGGTCGTCCCCTCCGCCGACGGCGTGTCAATCGACGTGACGCGCGACGGCGAATACGACACGCGGGTCGCAGACGTGACGCTGGAGGTGCTGTGTCGCCGTATCGCCCCGCTGAGCGTGCAGCTCAACGGCCGTACCATCGAACGATTCCTCAATCACGGCAAATTCGAGGATGCCGGCGAGGGATGGTTCTTCGACGGCCAAAGCCGCAAGGCGCTGGTCAAATTCGCCAACCCGTCCGGTGACTGGCACGCCGATCTGATGTTCAAGGCCAAGGATCTCGTGTCCATCTGACGGCCTTCTGACCGTCTAGTCGGGATGACCGTCCAGCCGTCTGGCCATCCCGACCTACGACCCGGCATATCCCGTGCCGCGACCGTCGGCCACCCTATATTGTCAAATCAATTTACTATAAACAACCATTCCAAGGAGCAACTATGTCCGCATCCACACCAACGGCGGCCATCACACCGCCGACCTCCGCATCCACACCGGCCTCCGCCGAAGACGGCGATCCCGCATTCAACATCGTCCGATGGCTCGCCGGCTACCTGGCCTTCTGGATCATCATGTCCATCGGCTTCGCCATGGTCAGCCAGGTTCTGCTGCCCCAACGCATCAAGGACATGGGCGCCGCCAACCCCACCGCGGTGCTCGGCACCATGACCGCGGTGGGCTCCATCGTCGCGCTGGTCGCCAACATCATCATCGGCGCCCTGTCCGACCTGACCAAATCACGATTCGGCAAGCGCACCCCATGGCTGTTCTGGGGAGCATGGTTCTCACTCGGGTTCTACCTGCTCATGGGCAACATCGGCGTGATCATCGGCCTGACCGTCACGCTGTGGCTCAGCAAAATCGGCTTCAACATGATGAACTCGCCGATTTATTCCACCGTCTCCGACCGCGTGCCCAAGCGATACCGCGGCACCATCTCGTCAGCCATAGGCTTCGGCAACACACTGGGTCTCGCCATCGGCGCATTCGTCGGCGCATATTTCGTCGAAAGCGTGCGCCTCGGCTTCACCATCGCCGCCATCTGCATGTTTGTCTCCGCCATGCTGTTCCTCGTCATCATTCCACGCGAGCCCGGCAACAAGGACGAAGCCACCGAAATTAAGGAAGGCAGCGTCTTCAAGCACGTCGTCTATTCCTTCACCCCGCCGATCAAAGGCGCCTCCGACTTCTGGAAAGCATTCTGCTGCCGCACCTTCCTGCTGCTTGGCATTCAGATGCTGTCCGGCTACTGGTTGTACATCGGTCAGGATTATCTGGGTCTCGACAAGTCCGACGCGGCCCATGTGGTATCCATGATCGCGGTGTTCCAGATGATCGCCTCGATCGTCGCCATGATCGTCGGCCCACTCTCCGACCGCATTCACCGCCGCAAGCCCATGGTGGTACTGGCCGCCTGTCTCGCCATCATCGGCTTCATCTTCCCGATCGCGATGCACAGCATCACCGGCATGTACCTCGCCGCCTGTTTCGTGGCCCTTGGCAACGGCATCTTCATGTCCATCGACCAGGCTCTGAACGTCGATGTGCTTCCCAGCAAGGAGAACGCCGGCAAGGATCTTGGATTCATCAACGCCGCCACCACCGCAGGCCAATCCGCGGGCATGGCCCTGACCTCCGCCATCGTGACCGCCACCGGCACCTACACCTATATTTTCCCGATCGCCATCGTCATGTCGGTGCTGTCCATCATCTCGGTGCTGCTCATCAAGTCGGTGAAGTAGCCGCGAACCAAGAGCAATTCAACCGGCAATCGCATTCGGTCCATACTGCGAGCGCCATTGAGGGCATATCGAAGGCTCTCAATGCCCTGCGCGTCATCGCAATATGGGCCGAATTGCATTATGAGGATGCGGGGGAGCTTATGCGGTTCCAACCGCTTCGGATTCGGCGCCATGCCCGACGCTCGCCCGATCCATAAATGACGAGGGAATGCAAACCGGGCTGAGATCGCCGTCCCATACATGCAACACCCGCGCAATGATGCGCTCCGCGGCGGCGACACCCATCTCTTGACGAGGCACGCGCACGCTCGCCAACGCCGGCGTGGCGATCTCGCACTGCGGCGTGTCGTCGACGCCCACCACCGCGATATCTCGAGGCAACCCGCCGTTCTTGATCTCACTGCGATGCCATCGCATAAAAGCAATCGCTATATCGTCGTTAAACGCGATAAGCGAAGAAGTCGGATGCGTCCGAAACGATTCAAACGCCTCCCCGGCATGATCGCCGACCGGATAGGCGCAAGGGGTGCGCCGAAGCGTCATCCCCTCGTTACGGCAGGCCACCGCTATGGCATTGCCACGCAACCCGTTCTGCCACGACGACTGCGGGCCCGGCAGGTAGGTGACCTGCCGATGGCCCAGCACGCGCAGCCGATGCACAGCCTCGCGCAGGCCCCGCGCGTCATCAGGGTAAATGGATTGCACGCCGGGCACCAAACGGTTCAGCACCGCCAGCGGCCGCTCCTGGGCGATCTTGCGCAACTGCACATCAGACAGTCTGGACGCGCTGAGAATAATGCCATCCACATGGGGCAGCGTCCGCCGGATAATCGCCAATTCCCGCTCCGGACTCTCCTCGCTTTCCGACACCATCAAGCCAAAATCACGCCGGGCGCAGGTGCGCTGAATCGCCCGCGCAAACTGAGACGACACCGGATTCTCCAAGTCCGTCACCACCAGGGCGATCAAACCGAGCAGCTCCCGTTCGCCGCCTTGCTCCCCAAAGCGTTCGCTGCGCGAAATGATCGCGTCGCTGCGGTACCCCAACTCGCGCGCCACGTCAAGCACGCGCTCCAACGTTTCGACATTCACACGACCGGGCTGGCGAAACGCCCTCGACACCGTTGCCGGAGACACGCCCGCGGCCTGCGCGACGTCACAAATCGTAACCATATGTACCTCGATGTAGTCTCTTCCTCGCAATCGTACGGCACATGCGTGCAACATGCCGCATATGGACCGCCGATGCGCTAGTGTGGAGAAGGCATAGGAGCACTCAGCTTACAAGGGAGTTCTTAAATATGACGACTACCGCCGATTTTGCAGTCGAAGGTATCAAGCCCGGCAAGGTGTTGCTTGTCGGCGAAGCCATGGCCCTGTTCACCGCCATGGAGGAAGGCGATTTGGGTGCCGTCGACACCTTCAACGCCTCCGTGGCCGGCGCCGAGCTCAATGTATGCGTCGGCTTGGCCCGTCTTGGCCAGAAGCCGGTGTACATGACCAAGCTGGCACCCGATCCGTTCGGCGACCGCATCCGCGCCTTCATGGAGCGCAATGGCATCGACACATCGCTGGTCACCCTCGACGCCGCCCGCCCCACCGGCTTCATGATGAAATCCAAGGTCTCCACGGGAGATCCGAAAACCCATTATTGGCGCAAAGGCTCCGCAGCCTCCACCATGGGACCGCAGGATGTGGACGCCGTGGACTTCTCCGACATCTCGCTGGTCCACCTGACCGGCATCCTGCCGCCGCTGAGCGACACCACGCTGGCCGCATCCCACGAGCTGGTCAAGAGGGCCCGCGAGAACGGCGCCTTCGTCTCCTTCGACCCGAATCTGCGCCCCGCCATCTGGCCAAGTCTCGATCTGATGCGCGACACCCTGCGCACACTGGCCTCTCAGGCGGATCTGGTGCTGCCCGGCATCGGCGAGGGCCACGAGCTCTTCGGCGCCGACACGCTTGAGGACACCGCGCAGGCATTCATCGACAACGGCGCCAAGTACGTAGTCGTCAAAGACGGTCCTTCCGGCGCATACGCCACCGACGGCGAGCACAGCGTCTACGTACCCGGTTTCGTCGTCGACACCGTCGTCGACACCGTGGGAGCAGGCGACGGCTTCGCGGCCGGCACCTTGTCGGCCCTGTTGGAAGGCAAGTCTATCGCCGAGGCCATGGAGCGCGGCTGCGCGCTCGGCGCCATCCAGACGCAGTTCGTTTCCGACAACGAGGGCCTGCCCACGCCAAGCGAACTTGAGGCGTTCAAGACCTCCCACCACCGCGCCGGCTGAGTCGGTGAACACGCTCGAATCAGCGCAAACCAAATAACTGTTACCAATCAATCAAACCAGAAAGAAGATTGAAATGGCAGAAAAGAAAACCAACGATGAGCTCGTTGCCTACTTCGAGCAGCTGGGCATTGTCCCGCTGGTAACCCTGCACTCCCTCGACGAGGCCGTCCCGCTGGCCAAGGCCCTGGAGGAAGGCGGCGTCCCGGTGGCTGAAGTCACCTTCCGCTCGCCCTTCGCCATTGAAGGCATGAAGAAGATCGCCGCCGAAGTCCCCGGCGTCACGCTGGTCGCCGGAACCGTACACACCCCGGAGCAGGCCAAGGCCGCCGTCGACGCCGGCTGCGTCGGACTCGTCACCCCGTCCTTCGACGAGGCCGTCGTGGATTGGGCGCTTGACAACGACGTGCTGATCCTGCCCGGCACCGCGGTCCCCTCCGATGTGGAGAAGGCGTACGATCGCGGACTGCGCTATGTCAAGTTCTTCCCGGCCGAGGCCTACGGCGGCGTCAAGACCCTCAAGGCCCTCAACGGCCCCTTCGGCGAGGTGAAGTTCCTGCCCACCGGCGGCGTGAGCCTGAAGAATGCCGAAGAGTACATCTCCCAGAAGAATGTCTTCGCAATCGGCGGCTCCTTCCCGGTGCCGTCCGCGGCCCAGAAGGCCGGCGACTGGGCCGCCATCGCCCAGGCCTGCAAGGATGCTCGCGCCATCGTCGAGCCGATCATCGCTCAGAAGAAGGCCTGAATCCGAGATTGAGGATCGCAGTGGCCACAGCGGTCAGAACGATTGCACGGCTACTGCGGATTCCGTATGAGCGGCGCGTGATTCACGTATGACAAAGTCCTGTATCGGCATCCCACCGGTACAGGACTTTGTCATAAGAAAGCATTATGCCAAATTAAGAAAA
>DBKS01000025.1:0-2748 GCA_002298605.1 Bifidobacterium sp. UBA744
AGGAAAACGGTACGTCAGTATCCACCGAAATCGCGGCAGGCCTGACCACCTTCTTCGCGATGAGCTACATCATCGTCGTCAATCCACAGATCCTAAGCCAAACCGGCATGCCGTGGGGCGGCGTCTTCCTCGCCACCATCATCGCCGCCGTCATCGGCACGCTCGTGATGGGTCTGTTCGCCAACGTGCCTTACGCACAGGCGGCCGGCATGGGCCTCAACGCCTTCTTCACCTACACCGTGTGCTTCGGCCTCGGATTCTCCTGGCAGCAGACGCTGTGCATGGTGTTCCTGTGCGGTCTGATCAACATCATCATCACGGTCACCAAGATCCGCAAGATGATCATCGAAGCCATTCCGCCCATGCTGCAGAACGCCATCGGCGGCGGCATCGGCATCTTCGTGGCGTATGTCGGTATGCTGAACGTCAACCTCGTCACCTTCACCCCGGATGAAGCCACCACCGAAAAGGCCGTGGGCGCCACGCCGGGACTCGCCACGCTGAACACGCCAACGCTGTGGCTCTTCCTCATCGGCCTGCTGCTCGCCATCGTGTTCACCGTGCTCAAGGTGAGGGGCGGCATGCTGCTGACCATCGCCATCACTGCAATCATCGGCATTCCGATGGGCCAAACCACCATGTCGAACTCCGTATCCATCGCTGACACCTTCGCCCAGTTGCCGCAGACTTTCGGCGTGATCTTCACTGCCGACGGATTCCCGGCGCTGTTCTCCGATCCAGCGAAGATTCCGCTGGTGCTGGTCACGATCTTCGCATTCTCGATGTCCGACACCTTCGACACGCTCGGCACCTTCATCGGCACCGGCCGTCGCACCGGCATCTTCTCCGACGAAGACATGAAGCACATGGAAACCGGCCACGGCTTCTCCTCCAAGCTGGACAAGGCCCTGTTCGCGGACTCCATCGCGACCTCCGTCGGCGCGATCTGCGGCACTTCGAACACCACCACTTATGTGGAGTCCTCAGCAGGTATCGCCGCGGGCGGCCGTACCGGCCTGACCTCCGTGGTCGTGGCGATCTGCTTTGCGCTTTCCGCGTTCCTCTCCCCGGTGATTTCCGCCGTTCCGTCCGCCGCGACGGCCGGTGTGTTGGTGATTGTGGGATGCATGATGGCCTCGTCGCTGAAGGAAATCAAGTGGGGTGACATCTCCGAAGCCATTCCGGCCTTCTTCGCCTCCGTGTTCATGGCGTTCGCCTACTCGATCAGCTATGGCATCGCCGCCGGCTTCATCACCTACTGCATCGTCAAGGTGTGCAAGAAGGAAGCCAAAGACGTGCATCCGATCATCTGGATCGTGTCCGTGCTGTTCATCCTCAACTTCATCCTGCTGGCCGTGCTGTAACCGCATAGTCCACGCATAGTCGCCATTCGATAGGGCTCCGACGGCATCATCCGACGGAACCCTATCGTTTTTTTGCGTGTCTGCCGGATGCGACGCCGCGCCCCAAGAACCTATTTTCGATTCTTTCATGTTTTTACCGCGATTGCGTCGCTATCAGGGCCAGATCAAACGATTTACCGCATCCTATCGGGCACCTTACAAGGAAAAAAACGTGAAAGAATCCATAATAGATTCTTTCGCATCGTGCAAATCTCTGCCAACCGGCGAAAAGGGGTTGGCTGGGGACTTCCGGGGCATGCAGCATATAAGCAAAGAGCCTCCGTGCGCCAAACAAGGGCAAGGCACGAAGGCTCTTTAAACTTGAACGCCGATACCGATCAGCCAAACCGTCCGGAGATGTAGCGCTCGGTGTCTTCTTCCTTCGGATGCTGGAAGATGACGTCGGTGTGGTCCATCTCGACGAGGTGGCCGGGCTGGCCGATCTCCTTGAGGTTGAAGAACGCGGTGAAGTCGGACACACGTGCCGCCTGCTGCATGTTGTGCGTCACGATCACGATCGTGTAGTCCTTCTTCAGCTCGTTGATCAGATCCTCAACGGCCAGCGTCGAAATCGGATCAAGAGCGGAGCAGGGCTCATCCATCAGCAGCACCTGCGGATGCACGGCCACGGCACGCGCGATGCACAGACGCTGCTGCTGGCCGCCGGACAGGCCGATGCCAGGATGATCAAGACGGTCCTTGACCTCCTCCCACAGGTTGGCGCCGCGCAACGCCCACTCGACCAGATCGTCGGCGTCGGACTTGTTGATCTTGCGGTTGTTCAGGCGCACACCGGCCAGCACATTCTCGCGAATGGACATCGTGGGGAACGGGTTCGGGCGCTGAAACACCATGCCCACATCGCGGCGCACGGCCACGGGGTCCACGTCGGCGGCGTAGAGGTTCTTGCCTTCAAGCAGCACCTCGCCCTTGCAATGCGCGCCGGGGATGATCTCGTGCATGCGGTCGAGCGTGCGCAGCACCGTGGACTTGCCGCAACCGGACGGCCCGATGAACGCGGTGACCTTATTCGGCTCGATCTTCATGTTCACGTCTTCGACGGCTAGGAAGCTGCCGTAGTAGACGTTCAAATGGTTGACATCAATACGTTGTCCCATTGTTGTTCCTTATTGGTTGTTCCTAGTTGTCGGTTACTGCTCGGTCTTGACCGCGAAGATCTTGGCGACCAGACGTCCCAGCAGGTTCAGGATCAGCACGATAATGATCAGTACCAGGGCGGCGGCCCAAGCGCGTTCGGTCGGGATCGACGTGACGCAGGAGGCTCCGGCGCTCTTCGGGCAGGTGACCGACATGGTGCTGTACTCCTGGTACACGTACACGGGCA
>DBKS01000025.1:2826-11518 GCA_002298605.1 Bifidobacterium sp. UBA744
CCGGCGGTCATGAGCAGCGGGGCGGTTTCGCCGATAACTCGCGCGATGGCGAGGATCGCGCCGGACACGATGCCCGGCAATGCGGTGCGCAGCACGATCTTGGTGATGGTCCGCTGCTTGGTCACACCCAGCGCGTACGAGGCCTCACGCAGATCGTTCGGCACGATCTTGAGCATTTCCTCACTGGTTTTGACCACGGTCGGCATCATCAGCAGCGACAGGGCCACGGAACCTTCGAAACCGTTGATTGTGCCCGGCCCGCCGATGATGGTGAACATCGAGAACGCGAACAGGCCGGCGACGATGGACGGGATGCCGCTCATCACGTCGACGAGCAGGGAGATCGCCTTGGCGAGCTTGCCACGGTTGGAGTATTCCACCAGGTAGACCGCGCACAGCAGGCCGATCGGGATGGAGATGACCATGGCGCCCGCAGTGATTTCCAGCGTTCCGATGATGGCGTGGAGCACGCCGCCGTAGCCGCCGGACGCGGTTGGCTTGCCGCCTGAAACGCCTTTCATGTTGTGGGTCAGGAAATCGATGTTCAGGCGCTGCACGCCGTCCGCGATAGTGGTCCACAGCACGGAGATCAACGGGATCAGTGCGATCAGGAAGGCGATGGAGATCAGCACCTTCATGAACAGGTCCTTGCGCTTGCGCGCTTGGGTGAAGGAGCGGGTCGGCTTGAATTTGTCGAAGTCGATGACGGGGGCGCCGTTCATCGAACCATGTGCCGCAGGCGCGGCATTCGGGGTTTGCACTGCGTCAGTCATCACGCACCTGCCTTATCGGTGATCTTGCGGGCGACGTAGTTCACGATGAAGGTAATTATGAACAGCACCAGACCGGTGCCGATCAGCACCGACACGCCAAGATCGTCGGCCTCGGGGTACTGGGCGGCGATATTCGCGGCGATCGTCTGATTCTGCGACGCCTGCAACAGTTTGAACGAGTAGCCGAGGCCCGGGGAGAGGATCATCAAGACGGCCATCGTCTCGCCAAGTGCGCGGCCGAGGCCGAGCATGGAGGCGGACACGATGCCGGATTTGCCGAACGGCAGCACGGCGAGTTTGATCATTTCCCACTTGGTGGCGCCAAGTGCCAGAGCGGCTTCCTGCTGCAGGCGCGGGGTCTGCAGGAAGATGTCGCGGGACACCGAGGTGATGATCGGCAGGATCATCACGGCAAGCACCACGGCCACGGTTGCGACGGTACGCGGCGGGTTGGCGGCCGGACCGGAGAAGATGGGGATCCACCCAAGGTAGGTGGACACCCAGTTCCAGAACGGGTAGATGGCTGGAACCAGAATGATGCCGCCCCACAGACCGTAGATGACGGAGGGGATGGCGGCGAGCAGGTCGACGACGGTGCTCAGCGCGGTGGCGAGCTTCTTCGGCGCGTAGTGCGAGATGAACAGCGCGATGCCGATGGAGATGAAGAAGGCCAGCAGCAGGGCGAGCGCCGCGACGAGGATGGTGCCGAAGACCAGCGGACCGACGTACTGCCAGAAGTTGGTCGCCTTGCCACCGGTCAGGGTCTCGATGGTTGCGGAATTCTTGGTCTGGTCGCCACCGATGAGTGGCCAGGCCCGGTACAGCAGAAATAGTGTCACCGCACCAAGGGCCACGAGAATCATGATGCCGCAGGCGTAAGCGATGACTTTGAAGACCTTATCGGCGGTCTTGCCGGTCACCGGCTCAACAGCGGCCTTGTCTTGCGAACTCACGGGTTCTCCTTATGAAGGGGCTTTGGATGGGGCCTGTACAGCTAACTTACAGCTTCAGCATAGAGCGGCAAAACCGCAGTGCCTGATTGAAGGTGCCAACCAAGCGCTGCGGCTCTGCATGTCATGTTGCTGTGAAGTTATTGCAAGTCACTGCTTGGCGAACGAGGCCCGAGTGACTTACTTGATGGCTTCGATGGACTTGGTGACCTTGGCGCGCAGGTCGTCGGAGATCGGGGCGGAGCCGGCGTCGGAGGCGGCGGCTTCCTGACCTTCCTTGGAGGTGACGTAGGTCAGCCAGGCCTTGACGAACTTGGCGGTGTTGGCGTCGGAGTAGGCCGGGCAAGCGATGTCGTAGGACACCAGGATGACCGGGTAGGCGTCGGATTCGGTGGTGGTGCGGTTGATGTTGATGACCACGCGGTTGTCGCCCTTCACGTCAGCCTGCTTGGAGACGTCGAGGGTCTTGGCCGCGGCGCCTTCCTGGTTGTAGGCCACGTACTTCTCGCCGACCTTGACGGCGATGGTGCCGAGGGAGCCAACGGCGGAGCCGTCGGCGTAGCCGATAGTGCCGTCGGCCTGCTTGACGGTGTTCACCACGCCATCGGTGCCCTTGGCGGCCTGACCGACTTCGTTCGGCCAGTTCTCGCCGACTTCGTAGTTCCAGTTGTCCTTACCGCCGGCCTTCTGCACGTAGTCGAGGAAGTTCTTGGTGGTGCCGGACTTGTCGGAGCGGTGCACGACGGTGATCGCGGTGTCGGGCAGGGTGACGTCCTTGTTCTGATCGGCGATGGCCGGATCGTTCCACTTGGTGATCTTGCCGTCGAAGATCTTGGCGATGGTGGCGGCGTCGAGGTTCAGGGTCTTGCCCTGGCCGGAGATGCCGTTGAGGTTGAAGATCACGGCGATCGGGGAGACGTAGACCGGCACGTCGAAGGCGGTGGTGCCGTTGGCGCAGGCCTTGTCGGAGGACTGGGAGACCTGGTCGTCGGTCAGGGAGGCGTCGGAGCCGGCCCATGCGGCGGAGCCCTGCAGGAAGGCGGTCACGCCGGCGCCGGAGCCGGACGGATCGTAGCCGATCTTGGCGTCGGGGTTCTTCTCCTGGAAGCCGTTGATCCAGGTCTGCACGGCGGTCTTCTGGGAGGAGGCGCCCTTGCCCTGGAACTCGCCGGAGATGGCGTCGGCGGCGGCCGAGCTGGAGTTGGAAGCATTGGTGGTGCTGGCGGAAGTGTTGTCACCGCAAGCGGCCAGGGACGCCATGGCGGCGATGCTGGCGAGCGCTGCGATGGAACGAGTCACATTGTTACGCATTTGGTTCTTTCCCTCTATCTGATATTCGGCGGCAACCCTGTGAGGACCTGCCGCACCTCGTGACATATCCCAGCGTAGAGGTGGCCGAGCGGGTTGGAACCCAAAAATGGTGAACGGAAGATGAACTCTTTTTGATAACTTCTCGCCGCTTCCCCTCCGAGAAGACTACGTAGATTGCTCGGTGGATTGCTCGGTAGACTATTCGCCTTCGCCCGCGGCCGCCCGGTTACTCGGCACTCGGCTCGTCGATCTTGTATCCGAGGCCACGCACGGTGGTCAGATACTTCGGATGCGCCGGATCCTCCTCGATTTTGGATCGCACGCGCTTGACGTGCACATCAAGCGTTTTGGTGTCGCCTACGTAATCGGAACCCCAGATACGATCGATGAGCTGGTGACGCGTCATCACGCGGCCCTTGTTCTGCATCAGGTATTCGAGCAGCTCGAATTCCTTCAGTGGGAAGAACACGTTGTCGCCGCGCACCGTCACCTGGTGCTGCCCCACCAGCATGGAGATGTCGCCGCACTGCAGCGGTACGTCCTCGTCGGCCGAGGCGGGACCGAGCGTACCACCCTGGTTGCGCCGCAGCACCGCACGGATGCGGGCCAGCAGCTCGCGGAAGGAGTACGGCTTGGTCACGTAGTCGTCCGCGCCGATTTCCAAGCCCACCACCTTGTCGATTTCAGTCGACTTGGCCGTCAGCATGATGATCGGCACGCGACTCTGCTCACGGATGCGGCGGCACAGCGACGTTCCGTCGATGCCCGGCAGCATGAGGTCAAGCAGGACCAGGTCCACGCCGCCTTTGGTGAACAGCTCCAATCCTTCTTCGCCGGTTTCCGCGGCGGAAACCTCGAATCCCTCACGATGCAGCTGATAGACCAGCGGCTCACGGTATGATTCCTCATCCTCAACCACCAAAATACGAGTCATGCGCGCAGCACGCTCCTTCCGCTCTCCCGCCGACATCATATGCGGCGTCTTACTCGCCCCGAGCCCCCTGTTCGAGGCCCCTCTTGTGCGCCGCCGGCCTATCCACCGCCAATCGGACTCGTCCAGTTGCAAACCTTCGGATTCCTCAGATTCCTCAGGCTCCTCAGTTTCCGAAACCACCTGGTGAGACGCTTGCGAACGGTCGGCGTTCACATATCCGTCATCCATCATACCCACTTGAGACACCGTCACTTCACACCCTGTTATCCCTTGTGGCACAAGGGATTTCAATTACATAGACAGCCACAAGCATACGTAGTTTACGGACAACACGACGCCATCGTCGCAGCGACCTCAGGCCGCTTCGGACTCCGGCAGCGAAATCGTGAAGGTAGACCCCTCGCCTTCGTGGGACCATACGGAAATCGTGCCGCCGCACTCCTGCACGCAATGCTTGACGATCGACAGCCCCAGCCCGGTACCGCCCGTGGCCCTCGAGCGCGCCGGATCCACCCGGTAGAACCGTTCGAAAATGCGTCCCAGACTGTCGGCGGGGATGCCGATGCCCTGATCCACCACGCGAATCTTCACCTGGCCGTTCTCCACGCTCACGCCGACGCTGACCTTGGTACGCTCGGGCGAATACCGAATCGCGTTCTCCACCAGGTTCTTGATGGACGTACGCAGCGATTCCTCATCCACAAACACCATCGCATCGCCGACCCGCTCGCCGCGCTGCGCGGCATCGGCCGCCGTCAGCGCCACGCTGGTCCCGTTGAAGGAAATGCCGATGCCGATATGCTTCGCCTGCGCCTGCACGATATTTTCCTGCACGGCCTCGCGAACCACCGCAATTGCGGACACATTCGTGGCGGAGAAATTCATCGCCGGATTCTGCGCGCGCTGCAAATCAATCAAACGCTTGACCATCTCGGTGAGCCGTTCGGATTCCTTGGTGATGCGACCGGCAAAATAGCGCACCATTTTCGGATCGTCCGCGGCGTCATTAATCGTTTCGGCAAGCAGGCTAATGGCACCGGCCGGCGTTTTGAGCTCATGCGATACATTGGTGACAAAATCGCGCCGCATCGCCTCGAAGCGCCGTTGTTCCGACACATCTTCAATCAGCACCACATACAGCAACTCCGTGATGCGACCGGCGCGAATCCGCACCTGCATCGTGTCGGACGGCACGGCATCGCCGGCCTGAATGCCACGACCCGAACCGTCGTCACGCGGCCTTACGCCAGCAGGATAATTAATCGGAATGTCAACCTCACGCTGACGAATCTCACCGTCTTTTGCAACCTGCGTAATGATGTCCTCAATATCACGGGACGCCAGCCAGCCGCCCTGCACTATGCCCATTCGCCGCGCACCCGGCGAATAGTAGCGCACCGATCCGTGAATATCGGAGATCACCACCGCGCTTGGCATTACCTCGATCAGGCCGCGCTCCGCCTCCCGCACCGGCACATCGTCGCCGAACAGCGAGGCCTCGTCCTCATGGCTGCGCCGATGACCGCGCTCACGTTCCTCCTCGCGCGCCGAGCCGATGCGCATGCCCATCACGACAAGCGCAACAGCCACCAGCGCCACGACGACTATCACACTGATCATTCCAGCCGGATCAGATGCGTCAATGAGCGTGTCCATGCTAGCCTCCGAATCGCCATCGTCGATGGTCTGGACCTGCGGCCATGTTTACCTTCGCACGCCGACAAGTTCATGGCGCCGCACGGAAAAACCGCATATAATCCGTGTAATAGCCCGTCATAACGGCGCATATATTTTACAGTGTCATCGCCTATAAAGAATCCCTCCGCCACGCATAATAGTCAGCGGGAAATCCATAGGATGCATAGGTAAAAAAATCAGTAAAAATCGGTTACACTGGTACGGCATATCAACAAAAAACACTAAGGAGATTTGCATATGTCATCTCTGCTTCGCGGTTTTAACGAAGTCAGCCTCACCGTTCCACCCACCAAAGCGACGTTGACCGTCACCGATTCCGCGATTCGCTTCAATAAAGGTGTTGCCGCCATACTCGATTACGCACCGTATGCCAAGGTGCTCATCAATTCCAAAACCAAGCAGATCGCCATCAGCCCGGCCGAAAAAAACGAGGACTCCGCTGTGAAATTCTCTCGCCCAGCCGAGAAGCAGACGGCGTCGATCACCGTCAAGGATCCGGTGCTCCACGCCGCCCTGCTGGAATATCTGCCTCTTCCCGAAGCCCCGGAGGGAGAGGTCTCCTTCCAGACCATCGAGGGAACCGTATACCCCGACGACAAGATTGTGATCTTCAACGTGGCCGACGCCGTCACCGGCACCTCCAAGCGCCGCGGCCGCAGGAAGGCCCAGTGACACTGGAAACCCCAGTGACGCAGCAGGCCCAGTGACAAAGGCGGTCGGTCTCGAACCGGCCGTCTGAACACGGCGGCTGCACCCCATCCCGGTTCCCGCATTTTTGCACTTTTGCGAAAACCGGACACCGACGGAGATCATGGACACCCGTATATTATTCGATCACATGCATGGCCGCCGTGATCACCCCCCCCCAAAAAAAAATAATGATGGCCTGCGGCAATCGGAGCACTACTTGATTCGCCACAGGCCATCGTCTGCATTCAGGGATCGCATTCAGTTATCGGGCCAATTATCGGATGGGCCGATCAGCTGTCGGGCCGACCCCATCCCGGCTCACTCGGACGGCACCTCGCCTTCCTGCGCGTGGTCGAACTGCGGCTTGTTGGAGCCGTCGAACACATAGACGCCGACGTTTGCGGAGCTTGGATCGTTGTTCTTGTTGAACGGACCGATGCCGGTCAGGCCGGAGTACTGAATATCCTTGCCGGACTTGATAAGCGCCACGCAATCCTTGAAGCTGGTGCATTTCTCGCCGCCGTTCGAGCCTGAAACCGCGGCCATGTTCTTCTGAATGGTCTCGCCGTCGGCGGAACCGCCCTTCTCGGCAGCAAGCGCCGCCAGAATAATGCCGTCATAGGTTTCGGCGCCATAGGTGAAGGTCGTGATGTTCTGGCCATAGGCCTCAACCAGCTTCTTCTGGAGGTCGTCGGAGGCCATCACGCCCGGGATCGTGCCCTTGGATCCGGTCAGCAGACCGGCATCGAAGTCGGCGGAGTAGTCGGCGGTGTTGCCGTCGACGAAGTAGAGCTTCTTGGTGTCCACGCCGGCCGAGGCAAGGGCCTTGATCAGCGACTTGGTCTGGTCGAAGGCCACGATGGCCACGGCGTCCGGGTTGGACGCCTTGATGGCGGTGGCGATCGACGAGAAGTCCGTCTCGGTGGGATCGAAGGCGTCCTTTTCGCCATAGACGATGTTCACGCCGCCGTCCTTGGCCGATTTGACGATCGTGTCGCGCAGGCCGGTGCCGTATTCGTCGTTAAACACCGCGACGGCCAGATTCTTCACGCCATCCTGCGCGATGACCTGTCCCAGTACGGCGCCCTGCACGGAGTCCGGCGGCACGGTGCGGAAGAAATACGGGCTCAGGCCGGAGAAGTCCGACGAGGTGGCGCCCATGGACAGCATGGGGATCTTGGCGGACGTGATGGTCTTGTACGTGTTCTTCACCACGGAGCTCGCGGCCGGGCCAATGATGAAGGACGGGTTCTTGCTCATCACGGACTGCGTGGCGGAGGTGTTCTGGTCGGCGTGATCGGCGTCGGAGGTATCGGCGTCGACGGTGGTGATCGGATTACCCAGCACGCCGCCTGCGTCGTTGATATCCTGGACGGCCAGTTTTTCGGCGGCCACCTCCGGCGGTGCCAAATAGGCAAGCGAACCGGTTTGCGGCCACAAACCGCCCAAGACGAAATTGGTTGTCTTCGACGCACTGGCGGAACCGGAGGCTGAGGACGAACCGGACGAACCGGAACCGCATCCGGCGAGCGCCATCACCGCGGCAGCGGCCGCAGCGGTGATCGTTACCATTATCTTGCTGGATTTCATGGTGTTGCTTCCTCTCTAGTAGGCCGGTCGCGCCGGGGAATCGAGCAGGGGAATCGTGCTCGCGGTGCGGAACCGATCTTGGTTCATGACCATAAACAGCGCAATTAACGTTCTCGTATGACTTGTGTTTCGCACCAATTTCACCGGTAATCACTTCGAAACACAAGGCGCTTCAATTGCAGCATTGCAAGCTTTTTTTGATCGCGGGAACCATTACCAGACATGCCGAAGTGCGGCGTGCGAGGGCACCGTCCACCTCTCGCACACCGCACTTGCGACAACAACCGACGCAGCTCGGCCAGCTGCGGCCAAGCAGGACGCGAAAGTCCGTCAAAGAGTGAAACAGCCTAATAAAGCAGTCTGGATCCAGGCTGCTATCGTCCTTCCTCCTTGACCTCCTCCTCAAGGTTGCCCAGATACAGGCTGATCACCTTGGGGTCTTCCAACAGATCGCGGCCACGACCGGAATAGGCGTTGCGTCCTTGGTCGAGCACATAGCCGCGATCGCAGATCTGCAGGCATCGACGGGCGTTCTGCTCAACGATGATCACCGAGACGCCAGCCTTGTTGACCTGCCGGACGCGGATGAAGGTTTCGTCCTGCAGCATCGGCGACAGGCCCGCGGAGGGCTCATCAAGCAGCAGCACCGACGGGTTCATCATCAGAGCCCGGGCCATGGCCACCATCTGTCGTTCGCCTCCCGAAAGCGACCCGGCCAGCTGGTCGCGGCGCTCCCCCAGCCGCGG
>DBKS01000025.1:11568-16193 GCA_002298605.1 Bifidobacterium sp. UBA744
TACGCGCCCATATGCATGTTCTCGGCGATGGTGAGCGACGGGAACACGTTTTCCGTCTGCGGCACGAATCCCACGCCGAGCGACACGAGCTTATCCGCACGCAGATTGGTGATGTCGCGCCCTTTGAAGATCAATTTGCCGGAATGGATGTGCACCAGTCCGAACAGCGACTTGAGCAGCGTGGACTTGCCGGCGCCGTTCGGGCCGATGATGCCCACGATTTCGCCCTGATGCAGGGTCAGCGACGCGCCGTTGAGGATATTCACGCCCGGAATGTAGCCGGCCACCAGGTCGACCGCGTCGAGCAGCGGTTCTCCGTCCGGCTCGCCCACGTGGATTTCGGCCCGCGTGCGGGCATCAGCCGTGGATTCAATCTCGCTCATTTGCTCAGTCCTTCCTCGAGGACGGAATCGTCGCCCAAATCGATGTTGGCATGGGCGCCGAGGTAGGCGTCGATCACCGCCGGATCGTCCATCACGGTTTTCGGCTCGCCCTCCGCCACAATGCGCCCCTCGGCCATCACGGTCACCCAGTCGGCGATATGACGGACCATGTTGATGTCGTGTTCGACGAACAACACGGTGGTGCCCTCCTCGCGCAGCGACATGATGTGGTCCAGCAGCGACTGTTTCAACGCCGGGTTGACGCCGGCCATCGGCTCGTCGAGCATCACCAGCTGCGGGTCGGACATCAGCGCGCGGGCCATTTCCAGCAGTTTGCGCTGGCCTCCCGAAAGAGATCCGGCGAAGTCGTTCTTCTTTTTGATGAGCAGGAACCGTTCGAGCAGCGCCTCGGCTTTTTCGACGTTGGCCTTCTCCTGTCGTTTCCACAGCGACGGCACCAGCGCGCGGAACATGCCTTCGCCGGGCTGCACGGGCGCGCCCAGCAGCATGTTGTCGAGCACGGTCAGGCGGCTCATCACCTTGGTCAACTGGAAGGTGCGCACCATGCCCATGCGGGCCACGCGCTCCGGGTGCATGTGGCTCATGTCGTTGCCGTCGAACTGCCATGCGCCGGTGTTTGGGGTGTCGAATCCGGTCATCAGGTTGAAGAAGGTGGTTTTGCCGGCGCCGTTCGGGCCGATCAGGGCCGTGATGCCATGCCGTTCGATCTCGAAATGGTCAACGTTCACGGCGGTCATGCCGCCGAATTTGCGCGTGACCTTATCGGCCACCAGAATCGGATCGGGCTTGTGCACACCCGGTACGTTGTCCACGAATGCAAGGTCCTCACGAACCTTATCGCCGTAGGCTGTGGAGATCAGCGTCTCGCCTTCCGGCGGCTTGGTGGCCCATTGGGCCAGATCGTGGAACGGCACCTGACTGCCTGCGGCAGCCGAACCGGAACCGCCCCCGACGCCGGGCGCAGCCGTGCTGATCGCATTGGGCATGGTACGAGCAGTGAAATCACGCATTGAACGCCAACTCCTTTCGGTCTCCCAGCAGACCCTGCGGTCTGAAAATCACCAGGCACATCAGCGCCACGCCGACGATCACCCAGCCCAGCGCCTCGATCTGGTTGGACGAGATGACGGTGTCGGGGATCACGCCGCGCATCACCTCCTTGACGAAGGTCAGCAGCACCCACAGCAGGCAGGAGCCGATCACCGGGCCCAAAATGGTTGCGGCGCCGCCGAGCAGCAGAATCGTCCACGTGTAGAAGGTGACCGTGCGCCCCAGCGAATCGGGCTGCACCGAACGCGGCAGCACGAACAGGATGCCGGCGAGCGCGCCGAACATGCCGCCCAGGATCAGCGCCTGCATCTTGTAGGTGGTCACCGATTTGCCGAGCGAACGGATCGCGTTCTCGTCTTCGCGGATGCCTTTGAGCACACGGCCCCACGGGGAGTGGAACCAGCGCCAGCACAGCAGCACGGCCACCGCCACGATCGTCCAGGCCACAATGCGGATCCACCACGAGTTGGCGATGTTGTTCGAATACGTCCACAGCAGGAAGGTGGTTTGGCCGTCCGGCAGCGGCGACAGATCTTCGAATTTCGTGGTGAAGTCCTGCGGGGAGATGCCCGCGGAACCGCCGGTGATGTTGGTCATGGCGGTGGAACGGCCGATGATGCGGATGATTTCGGCGGCCGCCAACGTCACCATGGCCAGATAGTCGGGGCCGAGCTTCAGGGTCGGGATGCCGAGCAGCAGCGCGTAGATCACCGCCAGCGCCAGCGCCGCGCACACGGAGGCGAAGAGGTTCGCGCCCATGGACTGCGTGATGGCGAAGCCGTAGGCCCCCAGCAGCATGAAGCCGGCCTGGCCCATATTCATCAGGCCCGTCATGCCGAAGTGAATGTTCAGGCCGATCGCGGCAAGCACGTACGCGGCCGTGGTGGGCGCGAGGATCTCGCCCAGCGTATTGGCAACGATATTCATAACATCCATAACTCAGCCCACCCTTTGCTGTTTGCCGAAGATGCCCTGCGGACGCACCAGCAGGACGATGATGAGGATCGCCAACGCACTGGCGTATCGCATGTCGTTGGGAATGACCAGCGAGCTCATGTCCGCCACCACGCCGATGATCAGCGAGCCGACGAGCGCGCCGTTCGCGGTGCCGAGGCCGCCGAGCGTGACCGCCGCGAACATCAGCAGCAGCAGCGTCGCGCCGGTGTTCCAGCTGATGCCGTTGAGGTACACGCCCAGCAGTACTCCGGACAGCGCGGCCATCGCGCAGGAGATGATCCACACGATGCGAACCACCTGTTCGACGTTGATGCCGGAAGCCGCCGCAAGCGCCGAATTATCGGACACGGCTCGCGTGGCGCGGCCCAGCCGCGTCTTGTACAGGAACAGCGTGACGCCGACAATCACCACAATCGCTATGCCCGCCGAGATCAGGGTCGGCATGTCGGTGGTGATCGGCCCGATGTCGAAGGAGTCGGGGACCGATTTGACGATGCCTTTGATATTGCCGCCGAAGAAGAACTGGAAGATATATTGCAATGCCATCGACAGGCCGATGGTCACGATCATCTGCTGCATGGTGCCCACGCGCTTGCGGCGCAGCGGGGCCCAGATGATTTCGTTCTGGATCCATCCGGTGAGCGCGCCGATCGCCACGGCGAACACCGCGGAGGCCACCACCGGCATATGCAGCAGCTGCGTGCCGACATAGGCCATCAGGCCGCCGAGCGTCACCTGCTCGCCATGGGAGAAGGAGCTCAGGCCGGTGGTGCCGTACACCAGGTTCATGCCCACCGACATCAGGCCGAGCATCAGGCCGAAGATGACGCCGGAGAAGAGCTGCTGCCATATGCGGCTGCCGATGTTGGATCCCGACGAACCGCCCGACTGGCCGGCCGAGCCGCCGGAGGCATTGGACGAGGAGCCCGCGTTGGACGAGCCGGACGCCCCGGAACCGCTTCCGGCGCCCGCCGTGGAGCTCGCGCCGTTCGCCGCGGAGGCCTGATCGAAGCGCACCACACCGCGCGACTTGGAGAAATCGCTCTTTTTGATGGTGACGGAAGCCTCGTGCGCGGCAAGTTGGTGCTGGCTGGCGACGGATTGGTCGATGGTGACGGTGTAGTCTCCGTCGGCGGACACTTTAAACGCCCACTTGCCGTCGGCGCCCGTGGTGGTGGTCGCGGACTCGGCACCCGACAGGGTCACCGTCACGCCGGAGATCGGCGTTTTGCCGGCATCCTGCAGAATACCGTTAACGCAGCCGTTGGAGGCCGTGGGGTTGCAGGTGTCGGTGGCTTCGGCGGCGAGGGCGGCGGTCGGCTGGAACGCGATCGCGAAAACCACCGCCATTACAAGAGCGGCCAGCGCGGACAGCACGCGCCCACCGGTTCGCCCGCTTCGGATCGCGGAAACGGCTTCAACTGTCATGGAACATCCCCTCCTCAATTGCCTTCAACCTAGAGTGGGGAATGTTCACGTCAATTGCGCTTCTGTTTCATTCGCGTAACTCACCAGGGCCCACGTAACGCCTATGTTGCGTGGCTAGTCGCTCGAATCCTTTGGATCGTCGGAACCGTCTGGGCCGTCGAAACCAGGCAATTCGCCCGCATCGGTTATCGCCGGCTGCACCGTCCGTATCTGCGCCATTCGCTGTTCCAAGTCCCTGATTTTGCGTTCCAACGCTCCGATGTAATGCACCTGCTGGTAGATGATAAGGTCGCGCACGTCAAAGCTCTTACGTTTACCCCCCCCCCTGCGTCGCAGCGACGCGAAGGCGATGTCAGCCGCGCTCAGTGACTGGCCGTTCAGCCAATTGTCATATTTTCGCTCGTCCGTGGTGATGGAGTCGACGCCCGGTGTTTCGTCTGCGCCGGCATCCTGCGGGGCGTCATCGGCTTGCTCCGAAGCGTCCGCGTATTTGCCGGACGCCTTCCAACGGGCCACGCATCGCTCGATGCGCTTGTAGCCTATGAGCGAGGGGTCGAGTCCGGCCTCGCGAAAGATGCGCACCGGCGACTCGCCCGCTTTATACCGTCGCACGCACGAGCGTTTGAACTCCTCACTATAGGTGATGCGCACCGGCGAAACTTCCGCGACCGCCGACAACGACCGCAAATATGCGGCCTCCTCAAGCGTGAACGAACCCCCTCCTGCCGCCATGGTCGTATCTCCTCCCTCCCACTTTGCCACGCACCGGTGGCGACGCCGCCAAGC
>DBKS01000062.1:0-2695 GCA_002298605.1 Bifidobacterium sp. UBA744
TACCAGCTGCGCCATAGCCCCGTGCTCTTGCAAGCAACTCGATATAGAATACCCCGGTTCACGCAATACGCAAATCCCCGCGTGTCGCAATGATTTCATCACCTTCCACGCCCTGCGACATGCCAGTCCGTCAGTCGTGCTTTGTGATGATGGACAGCAGTACGGCGGCGAAAATCAGCGAGAACCCGATGATGGAGTTCCATCCGATGTGCTCGCCCCAGAAGATTGCGGACAATGCCACGGCGAACAGGCTCTCGGTGCACATGATGATCGAGGCTTGGGCCGGAGGTACGTGGGCGAGGCCGATGTTCTGTAGGATCTGGGCGGTCATGGTCGCCCCGAGGAACAGATAGGCGAAGGCAGCGACCACGCTGGGCTCAAGCCATGAGGCGTTCGGCGCGGGTTCGGTGAGCACCGCTCCGACGATGAACAATATGCCCGCCACGAAAAACTGCACCCAAGTCAGCGCGATCGGGTGAATGCGCCTGGCGTATATGCCGAGAAAAGTCAGATTGAAGGCGAAGATGACCGCCGTGCCGAGCGTCAGGACATCGCCGATTCCCAGAGTCATCGACCCGCCGGCTTTCAGCGAGACAAAGCCCACGCCGGTCAGGCAGATGGCGGCGGCGACTAGATTGACCACGCCGGGCCGCTTCTTCGCAACCAGCCATGAGGCGAATGGGGTGAGCACGCAGTAGGCCGCGGTGAGAAACGCGCTGCGCCCGGGATCTATGGTGGTCAGGCCGATGGTCTGGGTGACCATGGTGCCCCAATACGTCACGCCCACCACCAGCGCCGGTACGATAACCGACCGCTTCAGCGCGGGAAGAATGCTGCGGTGGAACATCGCGAGCATGCAGGCGCAGGCTCCCAGCATGCGCATGCCCATCAGCCATTGCGGGGGAATGGCCGCTATCGCGAATTTTGCCACCAGATAGCTGCCGCCCCACAGCGCGGCGCATGTCAGCAGCATCAGACTGGCCAGATTCGGCGGGAACGATCGTGACCATCCGCTGCGCAGCTGTTGGAATCGTGTTCGGGCCGCCATCTGTGTCGCTCCTTGATGCAAGGTTGTTTCATGAGCCGCTCTCTGCGGCTCATCTCAGAGCATAACGACAGGAGACGAAGTTCCGGCGGGTGATGTTGCTCACATTGGCTTCATTGCGCGTGCGAGGTCCGCTACTGTGATAGTGGGTACCAGACAACCCGATCGAAAGGAGCCGACATGGCAGTCATTACCGCGGAAATCAGGGAATTCATCGACAACAACCTTGGCTGGGTCTCCACCGTCGACAAGGATGGCCAGCTTGACCTTGGCCCCAAGATGAGCCTGTTCGTGCTGGACGACAATCACATCGCCTACCATGAGCGCACCGCCGGCAAAACCTACGAGAACCTGAAGAACGGGTCCCCGCTGGTTGTCGCCTTCGCGAACCTCGCCCAGAAGAGGGGCTATCGTTTTCGCGGCGCCGTGACCCTGCATTCCGACGACGCCATCTATGAGGCCCAGGTCAAGGTGGCCGAGGAGAAGGGCACCAAGAAGCCGGCCGTCATTCCGGTGCTTGAAGTCACCGAGATCCAGGATCTCGCCTCCGGCGCCAATGCCGGCAAGACCATCGTCAAGGACTGAAACATTGCGCGACCCGCGATCCGGCTCGTCGTCCGACACAGGTTCCGCCGCAAGCTCGGTGCAGTCCCGGTCGTCTGGCCGGGGCCGCGCCGATTCCGGCCGGGGCTCGGACCGTTCGCCGCGGCCGTTCAATCAGCGTGTCTATGAGATCGTCAGACGCATTCCACGTGGCAAGGTGGCCACATACGGGCAGGTTGCAGAGCTGGCGGGCGCCCCACGGAACGCGAGATTCGTGGGATTCGCGTTGCATGACAATCCCGAGCCGGGCGTGATCCCATGCCATCGCGTGGTGTTTCGCGACGGTTCGCTGGCTCCCGGATTTGCCTTTGGCGGACCCGAAGCGCAGAGGGCGCTGCTGGAGGGGGAAGGCGTGCGGTTTGTGCCACCCTCCGCATCGTCCGGCAATGCCGGGGCCTCGGGGTGGACGGTCGATCTGGCGGCATGCCAATGGCGGGCCTGAGCGCCGTGAAGATCGATCTTACGGTTTCCGTACAATGAGGAGGGCAACGAGCAGGCGAATCCAACGAAAGGTGCCATTATGGCAGTTCCAGTCACCACCACACCGTCCGTCGACGGATATCGCATCACCAACTATCTGGGCATCGTGTTCGGCGAGGTGGTTTCCGGCGTCAATATGTTCAAGGATCTCGGCGCGGGGCTGCGCAATATCTTCGGCGGGCGCAGCCAAGGCTACGAAGATGAACTGAACAGAGCCCGCAATGAGGCCATCGCCGAAATGCAGCAGCGCGCCGAGCGGATGGGCGCGCATGCCATAGTCGGCGTCGACATCGACTATGAAGTGCTTGGCGCGGGCGACATGCTGATGGTCACGGCGTCAGGCACCGCGGTCCAGCTCGCCCGCATGGCGTAGGGGGTATGATGACGGTGGTTTATTGCCTACGGGAAAGAAGTGCATATGTCACTGAAGGATACGCTGAAGAAGGCTAAAATCTCCGCGATGAAGGCCAAGGACAAGGCAAAGCTGAACCCCATCAACCTGACGCTCGCGGACATTCAGAACCTCGAGATCGCAAACGGTCACGCCGCCACCGACGAGGAGATACT
>DBKS01000062.1:2791-10365 GCA_002298605.1 Bifidobacterium sp. UBA744
GAAACCGCGGAAGCCGATTACCTGGAGACCTTCCTGCCCGCGGCCGCCGGCGACGAGGACTACGCAACGGCGATCGCCGCCGCGGTGGCTGAGGTAAACCCCGCCGGCCCCAAGGACATGGGACGTGTGATGAAGGCGGCCCGTGCCGCGCTTGCCGGCAAAACCATTGACGGTGGCAGGCTCGCCGGTCTGATCAAAGCCGAGCTGGCCAAGTAGAACTTCGGATCCGGCGGCGGCAGGACAGCGAAAACGAGAGGCGACACAAACGATGAGCGATGAGCAGACGATTCCGCCGAACACCACGGCGGGCAACGCATCCGGCAAGGGTCCCAACGGCGATCAGGGGATGCCCACGCCCGTGACGCACACCACGCGTCACTCGATGGCCCTTGACGGCAGGAACCTCGATTACGATGCCACTGTGGGCACGATCACCATCGACACCGCCAAGATCAAAGGTGCGGCCAGCATCTTCTACGCGGCGTTCACGATGGTGGACGGCGAGACGGGCCGGTCCGATCCGCGGCGCCCGGTGACGTTCATCTTCAACGGAGGCCCCGGGTCGTCCACCACGTTCCTGCTGATGGGTTCGCTCGCGCCCAAGCGCATCAATACGCCCGACGCCGCGCCGGTGCCCGCCGCACCCTATGAGCTGGCGGACAACGCCCATACGCTGCTGCCGGTTTCCGATCTGGTGTTCATCGACGCCCCCGGCGCTGGTTTCTCGCAGATCCTGGAAAAGGCGAAGGGCGAGATGTGGGGCGTGGACGGCGACGTCAAGGCGTTCAGCGCGTTCATCCGCGCCTACGCCAGCAAGTTCCACCGCTGGAATTCGCCCAAATACGTGCTCGGCGAATCCTACGGCACCACGCGCGGCGCCGCCCTGGCCTATCGCCTGCAGCAGGATGGCGTGGCGCTCAACGGCCTGGTGCTGATCTCCAACATTCTGAACTACGGCTATATGTTCGCCACTTCAGACCAGTTCTACATCGGCTATTTCCCGACGTACGCCACCGTGGCCAAATACCATGGGCGCGTCGCCTCCGACGCGGAACTGGCCGAGCATATGCAAGCCGCCCGCGCGTTTGCGAACGGCCCGCTGCGCCTCGCCCTGGCGGCCGGCGATTCCCTGGATGACGACACCAGACGTCGCGTGGCCGAACGCTACGCCGAACTGACCGGGCTGTCCGCGCAATATGTCTACGATTCCGACTTGCGCGTCATCGACACGAGATTCCGCAAGGAGCTGCTGCGCGGCGACGACAAAATCGTGGGCCGTTACGACGGTCGCGTGGCTGGCTACGACCTCGACCGCATGAACAGCACGGAAACCTTCGTGGTGGACGACGCCTTCCTCGACCCGGCGTATGCCAGCCTGTGCAATGCCTATCTGCGCGACGAGCTCGGCTGGGACGGCGAAAGGGAGCGCAAGGGCTTCGCGGATATCGAATGGAGCAATCCGACCGGCGAGAAAAGCTGGACGTGGTGGCATACGCAGCCGGCCGGCCTGCCCATCGAGGATGACCCGACGGTGCCGTTCCCCAACGTGGTGCCTGATCTGGCGGCCGCCATCACCCATCAGCATACCCTGAAGGTGCTGATCGGCAATGGTGTCTACGACCTGTGCACGCCGTTCGGGCAAACCGAATATGACATCGACCATCTGGGGCTGCCCAAACCGCTGCGAGGCAATGTGGCGTTTACCTATTATCCCGCCGGTCACATGCTGTACAGCAGCGAGGCGAGTCTGGCCAAGTTCAGCGGTGACCTCCAGCGGTTCTATGCCATCGATGTCGCCGATCTGCCGGCGATGAACGAGCGTCCGGCGAAGCCGGAGCAGGCTGTTCTGTAAACCGGGTAAACCGAGGCCGCTTCAGAATCCCAGATAGCGCCCGGTGCGGCTATCCGGGTCGGCGGCGATGTCCTGAGGGGTGCCGGTGGCGATGATGCGGCCACCGGATTCGCCGCCACCCGGCCCCATGTCGATGATCCAATCGGCGTTGGCGATCACATCGAGATCATGCTCGATCACGACGACGGTGGCCCCGGACGCGACCAGACGATCGAATACGCCCAGCAGCACGCGAACGTCCAACGGATGCAGCCCGATCGTCGGTTCATCGAATACGAACACCGCATCGGACTGCGCGCGGCCCATCTCGCTGGCGAGCTTCAGCCGCTGCGCCTCGCCGCCGGACAGTGCCGGCGTGGGCTCGCCCAGGGTAAGGTACCCCAGTCCCAAATCATGCAGTGTCCGCAGACGGGCCTGCACCTTCTTCAATGTGCCGGTGGCCGCCAGCGCCTCGTCCACGCTCATCGCCATCAGCTCCGGCAGACTGCTGCGCGGCGCGGCGGCCCCTCCGAACGAACAGCGGATGGCGTCGGCCCGGGCGTCATAACGGGACCCTTGGCAGTTAGGGCAGTCAATCGTCACATCCGGCAGAAATTGCACGTCCAGCGAAATGGAACCGGTGCCGTCGCAGGTCCGGCAGCGCAGGCGCCCGGTGTTATATGAGAAGTCGCCGGCTTTGAATCCCGCCTGCCCCGCCTCGTCCGAACGGGCGAACGCGCGACGCAGATCATCGTGAATATTGGCGTAGGTGGCGACCGTGGAGCGCACATTGGCGCCGATGGGGCTGGAATCGATCAGATTCGCCCGGGCAATGCCGCCGGCTTCGACGCGAGTCACATGCGACGGCATCGTCCCGCCGCGAACCATGGCCTGCAATGACGGAATCAGCGATTCCAAAACCATTGTGGTTTTGCCTGAACCAGACACGCCCGTCACCGCCACCAGTCGGCCACGGGGAATGTCTACCGACAGGGGCCGGACGGTATGGATGCGGGTGGTCAGCATGCGGATATGCCCGATGTCGAACATATGGTCCCGGTTGACGGTTTCGCGGATGCGCTGCTGGCCAGTCGCCTGCAGAAACGGGCCGATGCGGGAGCTCGCGTTCGCCGCCACGTCGGCCACCGGCCCCTGGGCGATCACATGGCCGCCGTCCGCGCCGGCCACCGGACCCATCTCGATCACATGATCGCAGGCGGCCAGCACACGCGTGTCGTGATCGACCACCACCACGGAATTGCCGTCCGCCTTCAAATCGCGCATGACGCCAAGCAGGCCATCCACATTCGACGGGTGCAGGCCGATCGAAGGCTCGTCCAACACATACAGCACCCCGGTGGTGCGATTGCGCACGGCCCGGGCCAGCTGCACCCGCTGCCGCTCGCCGGTTGACAGTGTGGAGCCGGCCCGGTCAAGCGACAGATACCCCAACCCCAATTCCAGCAGCCGCCGTGCCACGTCGAGGAAGGAATCGACGATGCTGCGGGCCATCGGCCGCATGGCCTCCGGCAGGGTCGCGGGCACCTGACGCACCCACGATACGGCGTCGTCCAGCGTCATCGCGGTAACCTGGGCCAGATTCATCCCGTACTTGTCCGGCGACGCCGCGCCGCCCGACGGCCCGGCGGCGTCATTCGACCAATCGGCCCCCACGCGTGGTTCCCGCGCCGTGGCCGACAGTCTGGTGCCATGGCAATCCGGGCACGGACCTTCCGTCAGGAACCGCGCCACGCGCTTCAGTCCCTTTTCGTCCTTGGCCTTGGCCAGCGCGTTCTCCACCGTGTAGACCGCGTTGTAATAGGTGAAGTCAAGTTCGGCGAAATCGTCGCCCTTCTTCGGCTTGTAGAGGATGTGCTTCTTCACCGCCGGACCGTTGAACACAATGTCGCGTTCCCTGTCCGTCAGTTCGCTGAACGGCACGTCGGTGCGCACACCCATGGCGCCGGCCACCTGTTTCATCAGATCCCACATCAGTGAGCCCCATGGCAGCACCGCGCCCTCGTCGATCGACTTGGATTCGTCCGGCACCAGCGAGGCGCGGTTCACGGTACGCGCAATGCCGGTGCCGGAGCAGGTGTGGCAGGCGCCGGCGGAGTTGAACGCCAGCGATTCGGCGCTGGGCGGGATGATGCGTCGTCCGCAGGAGGCGCAGTGGATCGGCTGGTCGGCGGCGACGGCCAGCGTTGGCCGGTTGCGTGCCCCGCAATGTTCGCAGACATGCGATGCGCAGCGCGAGAACAGCAGCCGCAGGCTGTTGAGCAGCTCGGTCATGGTGCCGAAGGTGGATCGCACGCCCGGCACGGCGGGACGCTGGCGCAACGCCAGCGCCGCCGGTACGTGCAGCACCTCGTCCACCGCCGCACGGCTCGCCTGGGTGAGCCTCCTGCGGGTATAGGTGGAAAGCGCCTCCAAATATCGGCGCGATCCCTCGGCATACAGGACGCCCAGCGCAAACGAGCTTTTGCCGGATCCCGACACGCCCGCGACGCCGACGATTTCGTTCAGAGGCACCTTCACGCTGACGTTCTTGAGGTTGTGCACGCGGGCGCCTCGCACTTCGATGGCGCGCGGCGCCCCGGCCGAGGTTTCCGCGACGTCTGTCGTTCCGCCGGCTTCCCCGGGTCTGATTGTCGTCATGTCGGTCATACCGTTACCGTATCGCCGGCAGTGGTCGTCGTCGCGACGGGAGGTTTGCGGCAGCGGATCAGCAGATGCCGCCCGGCTGCATCCGTGGTGGCGAACAAATAGACGCCGCCGCCGTCGCCGAGCTTGAGTTTGCGACGCAGCGCAGCCACCGTCATGGGGAAGTTGCGCACGGTGATGTTGGCATGGGAAAGCCCGGCGAGTGTTGCGCGCAGCTCCTTCTTCCCCAATGTGCCGGATGCCTCGATCACAAAGCGCCGGCCGGGGAAATCCGGAACATCGCCGCGCGAGATGAAAAGATGCGAGTTGGAGGCGATCTGCGAGACGCCGAACCGTTGTGCGATCGCGTCGAAGCATCCGGCCTTCATCAGCGCGGCATTGGGCTCGTAGAGACGGCATCCTCGAAGTTCCGACGACGTCAGGCCGACATTGTCGGCGGCCGTTTTCGCGCCGGCGGCCGTCGTCGCCTCGTCGGGCTGAATCTCGGTGCGCTGACCGTCATTGACGCAGAACAGCAGCGGGGCATGGCATATGCCGTGTCCCAGCACCACCAGCAGTTCCTTGCATTCATTCGCCGTGGCCACAATATGCACCTCATGGACCGCGCCGTCGAAATCGGCGACGGTTTTCCTCCAGTCCAGCATGGGGGAGAGCTTGATCATCACGTAGGCGGCCTTCGCGAGCAGTCCATGCTTCAGGGCCAACGCGTCCGGCGCGCAGTCGGTGATCGCATACGTGCGCTGGCCGTGCGCGTCGCGGCGCGCCGGGTCGAGGAACACCAGCGTGGCCGGCGACATGGATTGCAGGTAGGCGTCGGCGTCGGCGTTGACGACATCCACATGCGACAGCCCCAACGCCGCCATATTGTGTTCGGCCAATGCGCAGAGATGCGGTTGGCGCTCCACATACGTGGCGTGGTCGACTGCGCGGGCCATGTACGAGCAGTCCACGCCGAAGCCGCCGGTGAGATCCACCAGACTGGTCCCGCCGATCGGATCCGGTCGCGACGAGGGGGCCCGCCGGTTCGCCGCGTCCTCATTCGACTGCCGGATCAGCCGCCGGGCCACCTTTGCCTTATACTGCGCGGTGAATTGCGACGAGCACTGCTCCATTGAAATATGCGGCGGATAGACGATGCCGTCCGATGCCGCCCATTGCGGAAGCTTGGTCCGCGCCGTCTGCCATCCGGCGATCTGGTCCAGGGCCATGGGCATGTCGATCCCGTCACGTCGCTTGGCGTGCAACGCCAGTGTCCGGATGTCGTCATCCCGATGCGTCCGGACAAAATCCCAGGTCTCCTCATTCATCATCATGCGCTTATTGTAGGGCGGTGCATGGCGGCATGGCATCGGTGCAGGTGGATGAACGCGGGGCGAATTCTGACCGGCATGGCGTGGACGTCGCGTCCGCGGGACTACACTGGGCATGGCTTTCGACCGTGCGCATACGGGCGCGGGGGTCAGACGAACGCGGTATAGGCGCGGAAGGCGGGTGAACAGCATGCTGAGGATTTTCAGTACCATCAACGGTCAGGTAGAGCAGATCGAGAAACCCGAAAACGGATCATGGTTGTGCCTGTCGGAGCCCACGGATGTCGAGCTCGCCACCGTCGCCTCGTCCACCGGCATCGACCTCGCCGATCTGCGGGCGCCCCTGGATGATGAGGAACGCTCGCGCGTGGACGTTGAAGACGGCTACACCATGGTCATCGTCGACATCCCCACCGTCGAGGAACGTGGCGGAAGGGACTGGTACGAGACCATCCCGTTGTCGATCATCGTGACGCATGATCTGATCATCACCGTGTGCATGCAGGATACGCCGGTGCTTCATCCGTTTATGGAGGGGACGATTCGCGGGTTCAACACCTTTATGAAGTCCCGCTTCATTCTGCAGATTCTGTACCGCAACGCCACGATGTACCTGCGCTACCTGCGCATCATCGACCGTGAAAGCGACAAGCTCGAACTGAAGCTTCGCCATTCCATGCAGAATCGCGAGATCGTGATGCTGCTCGAGCTGAGCAAGACCTTGGTGTACTTCCAGACGTCGTTGAAGTCGAACGAAATCGTACTGGAAAAACTCAACACGCTGAACGGCATCAAGCAGTATCCCGAGGACGAGGATCTGCTGCAGGACGTCATCACCGAAAACAAGCAGGCCATCGAGATGGCCAACATATACAGCGGCGTTCTTGCGAACATGACAGACGCCTTTGCCTCGATCGTGTCGAACAATCTGAACAACGTGATGCGCATTTTCACCATCATCTCCATCACTTTGTCGATTCCGACCCTGATCTTCTCGATGTACGGCATGAACTTCGACGGCAGCATGCTGGGCATGCCCCTGACCGACAAATCATGGGGATTCGCCGTCATCATTCTCATTTCCATCGCGATTTCGGCGCTGGTGACATGGTTCCTCACCCGCTCGCGCATGTTCAAATGACGCATGGTCGCCTCGCGCCCCCCGGTTTCCATGCAATGCGCAACAACGTGTTACATGACGAACCACAATCGTTTACAAACGGATGTTAGCGTAACCTCCCAGAACGCGGAGATAAGGAAATCCGCTATGACGAAAGGGGCGCTACGCCATGACCGAAACCGTGCAGTCCGCAGCCGAAACCGTGGCTTCCGACGACAAGCCACTGGTTGAGCTGAATCACGTGGAGAAGTACTTCGGCGAACTCCATGTGCTGAAGGACATCAACCTCAAGGTCAACAAAGGCGAGGTGCTTGTTATCATCGGGCCTTCGGGCTCCGGAAAATCGACGCTGTGCCGCACCATCAACCGCTTGGAGTCCATCGACTCGGGCGACATCCGCATCGACGGCAGGCCACTGCCCCAGGAGGGCAAGGAACTGACCAAGCTGCGCGCGGAAGTGGGCATGGTGTTCCAGTCCTTCAACCTGTTCGCCCACAAGTCGATCCTCGACAACGTCACGCTGGCGCCCCGCAAGGTGCGCAAGATCCCGAAAGCCCAGGCCGAGAAGGAAGCCATGGAGCTGCTGTCCCGGGTGGGCGTCGACTCGCAGGCCAAGAAACTCCCGGCCCAGCTTTCCGGCGGACAGCAG
>DBKS01000038.1:0-915 GCA_002298605.1 Bifidobacterium sp. UBA744
TCCAGAGTCTCCGGCTTGAAGCAGGCCAAGGCGGCGTACTGGGTGGGCGTATGCGCGCACAGGAAGTAATTGGTGGCCAGGTCATCCACCTCGTGCAGCATATACTCCGGCAGCACGGCCCATCCAAGCCGCCAACCGGTCATGCCGAAGAACTTGGAGAAACTGTTGAGCGTAATCGCATCCGGGTCGGCGGCCAGCACGGTGTTCACCTCGGAACCGTCAGGCTCGCGATCCGCCAAATCCAAATAGGTTTCGTCCACGATGCGCCATGCGCCGCGGCTTGCCGCCAGATCGCAAATCCCCTTGAGCGTTTCGAAGGCGATGGTGGTTCCGGTGGGGTTCGACGGCGACGTGATCATCACGGCTTTGGTGCGCTCGGACCAGTGGGCGTCCACCGATTTCTCAGTGAGATGGAATCGCGTGGCGGCGCTGGTGGGAACATCCACCACCCTTCCCCCGAAGGATTTCACCAATTCTCGGTTGCAGGGGTACGAGGGATCCGCGACGATCACCTCATCGCCCGGATCGACGGTGGCGGCCACCGCCAACAGCAACGCCGTCGAACCGCCCGCGGTGATGATGATGCGCTTGGGATCGATGTCCACATGGTGACGCTCGTGATAAAAGCCTGCGATGGCCTCACGAAGTTGCGGCAGGCCAAACGCCGCGGTATACGGCAGGGGCCGGCCGTCATAGAGTCCGCGCATGGCGTCGCGCACGGCGGGCGGAGCCCCAAAATCCGGCTCCCCCAACGACAGCTTGACCACATCGACACCGGACGCAATCATCTCATCGGCTTGTTCGCCAAACACCATGGCACGGAACGGCTCGGATTCAAGGGCGCGCCGGGACATCCTCGGCTGGGGCATCATGGTATCACTCATGCAGGCAGTTCTATCCGCCGAGGCCGACATC
>DBKS01000038.1:991-7402 GCA_002298605.1 Bifidobacterium sp. UBA744
TCATTTGACCTGCGTCAGCTTATCGCCTCTGATCAGAAACGCATGCTCGGCCATATCGATCATGGGCTGGTCGTACAGCGCATCGGTGTAGAACTCATCGACACGCGCGTCGGCACCCAACACCTGCAGCAGCCGTTTGCGCTTGTTGTCGCCGAAGTTCAGCCACTCGAGCTCGTGGGTGACCGGATCAACCTGAGAGGCGATGCAGGTCTTGACGCCCAACCGGCGACACGCCTCCGCGACAATGATGTCGAACGACGCGGTGAGCACGATATCATCCGGCTTCGGGGTATACCAGCTTTTGATGCGATGGATATTGCGATCCCAATAGTCGCCGACCATCGACGAGACATCGGTTCCGGGAATGGAATCGAGAATATCGAGGTAGCGTCGCCCGACCGCTGAAATGGATGTCTCCAATTGGTCGAGCGACGCCCGGTTGAGCTTGTAGTTGATGGCGTGGCGCAGCACTGGGGCGAGGCACCCCAGCACCTTGGGATATCGCCTGGCCGTGAAGAGATAGAAGTCGAACAGACTTTCCCCCCGATACACGGTCCCGTCAAAATCCACAACGCGCATCACGCATCATCCCCCATCAATCAACAAGCCGTTGCATCGGCTATCAGCCCTGAGTCTTGGCCTTCTGCGAAGCGGTGACCACCTTCACGGCGGCATCCAGTCCGTTGGTGGCGCCACGGACCTCTTCGCTACGCGAACGCGCCGTATCGATGGCCGCCTGGAAATCCGAGGCCTTGCCGTCGGCGGGGCAGGTGGGCACTTCGGTGTTCACAGCTTCCGCTGATTTCAGACTATCAGCGAGATCGGTCAGCACACTGGGATCGGCAACCTGATCCGCGGTGACGCCGGACAGTTCCTGCGCCGATTCGATGGTCGTCTTCAGCGCGCTGATATGCGCGTTCAGGGCCTTGACGTTCGCGTCGCACTGGGCGGATGTTGCGGTCGCCTCGGAGGAGGACGACTTGGCGTTGCGCTGATTCGCGAAAATCACGCCGGCCACGACCAGCACGACCACCACGACGACGGCCACGACAATGCCGACGATCTTGCCTGTTGACGACTTCTTCTCGTTCTTCTCTGCGCCCATACAATACTCCTTCTAGGTCGCCGTCAAGCCCTTGTGACTTGACGCACAAAGCCACCAACCTAGAGGTCGCACAGGACTTTGCGTGTCATGACGCCCTACCGGCACGGCTCCGGCTCGGGCTCCGGCAGCTCCCTGATCTGCCGAACCAGCCGCTCGAGTCTTGCGTCGCGTTCCTTGCGCCCAAGTTCGCATTCCCACACCGTTATCACCCGCCAGCCCATAGCCTCAAGCTGCTCACGCTGCAGACGATCGCGTTCGCGATTGCGCAGTAGTTTCGCCGTCCAAAACTCCACATTCGATTTGGGCATGCTGTGCTTGGAGCATCCCTCGTGCATATGCCAAAAACAGCCGTTGACGAACACCATTGTCTTCCAGCGCGGCAGCACGATATCCGGATGCCCCGGATATCGTTTGTCGTTCTTGCGGAACCGGAATCCCCGGGCGAACAGATAGCGGCGGACCATCACCTCAATGGACGTGTCCTTGCTGTGAATATGCGACATGGTATAGCTGCGCGTGCCGCGCTGATATCGTTCGCCCTGCTGTGCCGACTGACCCACGTACGGCATTGTAGCCTGACTGGATGCAGAAAGACTCCAACTGTGCAGGATATGCAGATAAGGATACGCGATGCTTCTCGGGCGCCGCTCTCAGGCTCTGCCCGTATGCGAGGCGCGATGCGCTCGGATCCTGAACGCCAGGGCGAGACACAGCCATCCGGTGACGCAGATCACCATCATGGCGCCGAACGTCCAGGCGCCGCCCACCGCCGTGGCATGCATGAATTCGGGACTTCCCTTGCCGCCGTGGCCCGCCTGGGCAACCGCGATAAGCGTGGAGAACAGCGTGGTTCCCGCAGCCCCGCCGAATTGCAGGCAAGTGTTGAAGATGGCGTTTCCGTCCGGTTTGAGCTGTCCGGGCACGTCAACCAGCGCGCTGGTGATCACATTCGCATTGCCGACCGCATAGGCGGCACCGAAGATGAAATAGAAGCCGGCGAGCATGGCGGGCGTCAAACGCATCGCGAAGACGCATAGCAGCAGCAGTCCGACAAGCGCGATGCCGAATGAGGCAAGAATGGGCTTCTGCGGACCGAACCGGTCAAACAGCCACCCGCCCACAGGCGCCAGGAACGCACCGATCAACGCGCCCGGCAGCACCAGCACACCGGCAAGGAACGCGTCGGCGCCCAGCGCGAGCTGTGCGACATTGGTGATCACATAGCCAAAGCCGATGCCGACCATGGGCAGCATCAGGAATGCGATGAGATGCAGCAACACCGCGGGATCCTTCAAAATGCCCAGACGCAGCAGGGGCGAGAAGGCCCGCTTGGAGGCATAGCAGAAGAAAGCCAGCGAAGCGACCCCAATCACCAGGCTCAGCACCGCAACCGTCAGCGACATACCCGCCGAAACGCCCATGGCCATATTGGAAATGGCGACTCCGGCCTGATTCAGCGCCAGCACCAATGAGATCAGGGCGATCACGATCGACAGGAATTGCAGCGGATTCAGCTGGGCGTCCTCGGTGGGGGTCCGCTGTTCTATGCAGTGCAGGCCCACCACAAGGGCGATCAGCATGAGAGGAACCACCCCGACGAAAATCGCCCGCCACGGCAGCACGCTTGTCACGGCCCCGCCAACCGTCGGTCCGATCGCCGGGGCGACGACGATCACCAGCGAGCCGAAGCCCATCAGACGGCCGACCTTGGAGCGCGGCGACTGCTCGAGGATGATGTTCATCATCAATGGGGTCGCAATGCCGGAGCCCATGCCCTGGATCACGCGCGCGACGATAAGCAGAGGAAACGCCGTGGCGACGATCATGATCAGCGAGCCGACCAGCGCCAGCAGCACCGCCGCGGCGAAAATGGCCTTCAACGGGAATCGACGCTTCAGGAACGACGAGATCGGCATGGTGGCGGCAACCGTCACCAGGTAAATGGTGGTGATCCACTGCACCGTCGCCATATCGACGTTGAATTCGGCCATCAGCTGCGGAAACAACACGGTCATGACGGTTTCGGTCAGAATCCCGATGAACGCCAACGCCCCCACCGAAACGATGGATCCGACGAGTTTGGGCGCGATACGTTCGGAATCAGGCATGGAGGCTCCTCTTGCACAGAAAAAATAATGGTTCGTGATGATCACAATGGAATATGAGGCTTACCAGCCTGCCCGGCAACAGGCCCGGGCACCGCCCACCTTACCACGGGCGGTCCGGCCAACGACACGATAAACGCCGGCGGAGCCAGCGGCATGGCGGCGCGACGCTACCCCTTGGCCGATTCCGCGCGGCGCCCCGGCTCACCCTGACGCAGGATGGCCCGGATGCGCTCCAGCCGCGGGCCAAGCTCACGCTCATACCCTCGGTCATTGGGATGGTAATATTCGCGACCGACGAGCTCATCGGGCATATATTGCTGGGCGGCCACGGCCCCCGGAGCGTCATGGGCATACTGATAGCCCTTGTGATTGCCCCAGCTTTTCATCAGGGCCGTGGGGGCGTTGCGCAAATGCAACGGCACCTGGCCGATGTTGCCGGCATCCACATCGGCGAGCGCGGCGTTGATGGCATTGTAGCTGGCGTTGGATTTGGGCGCGGTGGCCACGGCGACGACAGCTTCGCCAAGAATGATGCGAGCCTCCGGCATGCCGATCATGGCGACGGCCTGCGCCGCGGCGACGGTGACCTGCAGCACCTGCGGAGCCGCCATGCCCACTTCCTCGGCCGCCGCGATCATAATGCGCCGAGCTATGAACCGGGGATCCTCCCCGGCTCTGAGCATGCGCGCCAGATAATGCAGCGCCGCATCCACGTCGGACCCGCGCATGGACTTGATGAAGGCGGAGATCACGTCGTAATGGTCGTCCCCGTCCTTGTCATAGCGCACGGTGGCCACGTCCATCACCTTGCTGACGATGTCGGGCGTAATGCACGGGCGTTGTTCGTCATCAGCCTGCCGACGGTCGCCGGTGAGCGCGCCTGCGGCGGCCTCGAGGATGGTCAGGGTTTTTCGGGCATCGCCGCCAGCCATGCGAACGATTTCGTCAATCGCCTCGTCGGAAATCTCGACTTCCCCTTTGAGCCCTCGCGGATCGGCGACGGCGCGTTTGACCAGCGTGACGAGGTCAGCAGGTTCCAAGGATTCGAGCTTGACCACCACGGAACGGCTCAGCAATGGTTTGATCACCGAGAAACTGGGGTTCTCGGTGGTGGCGGCGATGAAGGTCACGTCACGGTTCTCCACACTGGGCAGCAGGGCGTCCTGCTGTGATTTGGAGAAGCGATGCACCTCGTCGATGAACAGCACGGTTTCCCGCCCCTCGGACACCAGCCGTCGCTTCGCGCGGGCCAGTACATCGCGCACGTCCTTTACGCCAGAGGTCACCGCGGACAATTCCTCGAAGGCTCGGCCGGATTGCCTGGCCACGATATATGCCAAGGTGGTTTTGCCCACGCCGGGAGGACCGAACAGAATCACCGAGCTTGGCGCGGTCAACGACCCACGGCTGGCTGGATTGGCCAACCGGCGCAGGGGCGAGCCCTCCGCCAGCACACGAGACTGCCCCAGCACCTCATCCACGGTGTCGGGCCTCATGCGCACCGCCAACGGACGCGTCATGTCATCGGGCGCGTCAGCCGCCCCAAACAAATCCTGCACCTGAGTCATGCCGCCATCATATCGCAGCCATCGAACAACCGTTCGAACAACCGTCCCGCAGCCCACACCGCAAGAGCCGCACAGGGCCCGGCCGGCGGCCCCGCCCCGCATTACACTGGGAAGCTATGAGCGACGAGCAGGACAAGACGTACGGATCACTGGGAGCCCTGGCCCCGAATTGGGACGGCGGCGGCGACAGCGGGGCGGGCGCGCGCAATATCGACGCCGACGAAATATATGAGCGCTTCTTCAACTGGGTCGCCGACGTCAAAGGCATCGAGCCCTGGCCCCATCAGGAGGAGGCCATTCTCGACATCCTGGCCGGCGATCACGTGATCCTCAACACGCCCACCGGCTCGGGCAAATCGCTGGTCGCCCTCGGCATGCATTTCGCGGCCCTGTGCACCGGCCGCCGCTCGTACTACACCGCCCCGATCAAGGCGCTGGTATCCGAAAAATTCTTCGATCTGGTGGCGGTGTTCGGCCGCGACAAGGTGGGCATGATCACCGGCGACAGCCATATCAACGCGGACGCGCCGATCATCTGCTGCACCGCCGAGATCCTCGCCAATCAGGCCCTGCGCGAAGGCAGCCACGCCGACGTGGGATTGGTCGCCATGGACGAATTCCATTACTACGGCGACCCCGAACGCGGATGGGCATGGCAGGTGCCGCTCCTTACGCTCCCCCAAACCCAATTCCTGCTGATGAGCGCCACACTCGGCAACGTGGACGCCATTGCGGACAAGCTCTCCACATTGAACGACACCCCGGACGTCGACGTGATCGCCGATGCGCCGCGACCGGTGCCGCTCAGCTACGAATACACGCTCGACCCGCTGGAACGCACCGTGGAACTCGCCTGTCAACGCAGGGAGACACCGATCTACGTCGTCCACTTCTCGCAGGACGCGGCGCTCGACACCGCCAACGCGCTCGCCTCCACGGGAGTAAGCACCAAGGAACAGCGAACCGCCATTGCGCAGGCCATCAAGGGAGTGAAATTCACCACCGCCTTCGGCAAGATCCTGCAGCGCCTGCTGCGCACGGGCATCGGCATCCATCACGCCGGCATGCTCCCCCGCTATCGTCGTCTGGTGGAGCAGCTGGCGCAACAGGGTCTGTTGCCGGTGATCTGCGGCACCGACACCCTGGGCGTGGGCATTAACGTGCCGATCCACTCCGTGGTGCTCACAGCGCTCACCAAATTCGACGGCACCAAGATGCGCCGACTGCGCGCCCGCGAATTCCATCAGATCGCAGGGCGAGCCGGCCGCATGGGATTCGACACCGAGGGGCTGGTCATCGCCGAGGCACCGGAATTCGAGATCGAAAACCAAAAGGCGATCGCCAAGGCCGGAGGAGATCCCAAAAAGCTCAAGAAAGTCAAGCGCAAGAAAGCGCCGGAGGGATTCGTCACCTGGAACCGAAACACTTTCGACAAACTCATCGACGCCGCCCCCGAAACCCTGACACCGCATCTGAAGATCACGCATTCCATGGTGCTCAACGAGGTCGCCCAAGGCGGGGACGCACGTCGTCGCGTCGATCTGCTGATCGACGATTCCGCGCAGACCCCGGATCAGAAAGAGCATCTGCACCAGCGGGCGGATGAAATATTCCAGACGTTGTTCGACAC
>DBKS01000038.1:7468-15794 GCA_002298605.1 Bifidobacterium sp. UBA744
ATGCCGGACGATTTCGCACTCGACCAGCCGCTGTCCCCCTTCCTGCTGGCCGCCCTGGAGCTGCTTGATCCGGAATCCCCCACCTACGCGCTGGACGTGATCTCGATGGTCGAGGCGACCCTGGAGGACCCCAAGCAGGTGCTGCGAGCGCAGGAGCGCGCCGCCAAGGACCAGGCCATGGCCGACATGAAGGCCGACGGACTCGATTACGACGAGCGCATGGATCGTCTGGCGGAGATCACCTATCCCAAGCCGTTGGAGGACATGCTCGACGCGGCGTTCACGCAATACCGGCACGACGTGCCGTGGGCCAACGACTACTGGCTCTCCCCGAAATCAGTAGTGCGCGACATGGTCGAAACCGCCTCCGATTTCACCGGGTACATTGCGCGTTACAACATCGCCCGCTCCGAGGGCACGCTGCTGCGCTACCTATCGGACGCATACCGTTCGCTCGCCCGCACGGTTCCGCCCGAAAAACGCGACGACCAGCTTGACGACATCATCGCGTGGCTACGCGTGCTGGTGCGTTCCATCGACTCCAGCCTGGTAGACGAGTGGGAGAACACGGGCGGCGCTTCGGATGCCGTGGCGGAGGATGCGGCCAATCTCGCCGCCCCCGGCAAGCGCGATGCGGTGGTGGAGGACCGCCGCGGTCTCACCGTACTGGTGCGCAACGCCATGTTCCGCCGGGTGCAGCTGATGGACCTCGATCGGCCCGAGGAGCTTGGCGCCCTCGACAAGGACTGGGGCTACGGCGTCCACGAATGGGAGGATGCGCTCGACGACTTCTACGACGAGCACGAGTACGTCAACACCGACGCCAAGGCGCGCGGCGGCGAATGGTTCATATTGGACAACTCGCTGGAAAACAAGGAGCACATCTGGAAGGTCCGTCAGATCATCTGCGATTCGGATGGCGACAACGACTGGGCCATCACCGGTTCCGTCGATCTGGACGCCACGCAGGAGTCCGGCGAAGTGGTGTTCGTGGACTATGCCGTCGACGCCGTCTGACACGGCGCTGCGGTCCTTGGCGGCGCGAAGCCGACTTATCTATGCGGTTGCGAGCCGCCGTCAACCTATTCGGCCCGCAACCGACGCTTCGCCTCATCGAGATCGATATCGGCGGCCAGCGGCGGCCACTGCAATTGAAGCCCCGCCAACGTGGTCCGCAGCAACTCGGACACCACGGCCCTCGAATACCATCGGTTATCGGCCGGTATGACGTACCAGGGCGCCGCCGACGTGGACGTCAGCCCGAAGGTCCGCTGCCACGCGGCCATATAGTCCTCCCAGCGATCCCGCGCTTCCAAATCGCTCATGGCGAATTTCCAACGCTTGGTGGGATCCTCAAGACGCGCAAGGAAATGACTTCGCTGCTCGTCCTTGCTGATGGTCAGGAAAATCTTGATGATGACGCAACCGCTGTGAGCCAGATCGGCTTCAAAGGCATTGATCCGCTCATATCGTTCGCGAATCGTTTCCTGCGACGCCGTGTCCCACACCTGCGGCATCACCACGTCCTCATAATGCGAGCGATCGAAGATGGCGATCCACCCGGGTTTGGGCAACTCCCGCCGAATGCGCCAGAGAAAATCATGCACGAGCTCCTCTTCGGACGGCGCGCCAAAACCATGGTAGTGAATGCCCATCGGATTGCCCTGACGGAACACGTGCTTGACGATGCCGCCTTTGCCGGATGAATCCATACCCTGCAACACCAGGAGAATACGGCGGTTTGAGGGGTCGACGGCACCTTCTTCAGCCGCGGATGTCGAAGTCGCCGATCGTGCGCCATTGGCGTAGAGCAGCCGTTGGTAGAGCGAGATCTCCGTGGAGCTGATATCGATAAAACGGAGGCCGTCGCGCTTATCGCCGTGAAACGCCGGCGTCTCATCGCCATGAATGGTTCGCAAGGTCCATGGCATCAAACCATGGGTGGTTTCCGTGGTAGGCAATGGGTTGAAACGCAACCGTTGCGCCGGGGGTTGCCGCCATACGGAACTCAGCAGTGCGCTGGATGCCGCCGCCTGCTTCAGTCGTTCGTGCCCGCTGGCATGCGACCCGACCTCATGCATGGCGTCCAGCCGTGTCAATCCCTTTTCGGCGCGATCCAACGCCTTGTCAATATCCCGAGGCGTCGTTGCCGGTCGAACGCCATCGTTTGCGTCATGCACATCATCGTCTTTGACCATGGACACCAGTGTAGATGCAGATAGGGCCCGATGGAACCGGCGGGATTGCATGCAATCCGGTTGTTCCATCAGGCCCTGTCGACCCGCTGACGCTCCGGCTAGTCGAATTGAGTCTTGTCCGACATCAATCCGATGCTTCCGGATCCGCCTCCATCAGCCAAGATGCCTGCGGACCATCGCCACGGATCCCGCAATCGCCAGCGACGCCAGCACTGCAGCGATCAGGACGACATCCGCACCGGTGGCGGCCAGATCAGCCGTCTTGGCATCAGCGGTGCTGCCGGCATTGCCCGCGCTACCGGCGTTACCAGCGTTACCGTCATTGTTGGTGTGCTGACGAGCGTCCTTGGCGGCCTGCACCTCGGCCTCGGTATACAGCGGCTTGACTTCGGCGGTATTCCACATCACCTTGCCATCCGCTCCGATCAGCTTGGCCTTCTCGTCGGCGCTCATGGTCTTGGAAACCGTCACCCATCCTGCACCGGGCTGATTCGTCGCCTCACCGTAATTGCTGGCGTTCACACCCTCAGTGACACCGAAGTCCACGCCGTTGACGTGCAGATCCAACGCGATGGGCTTGGTCTCATCGGTGGTGTAGGCCAATCCGTTCACATCGAAGCTCAGGACGTCCCCGTTGAGCTTTACATTCGCAAAGCCGGCCGACAGACGGCTGCGGTTGGCCTTGAGCCCCGGATTCGCCTTGAGATACTCGACAAATCCGTCAAGATCCACGAAGCCGGTATCAACATAGCCGGTTCCCTGTTGGAAAACGGTGAAGTTGTCGCCGCCGGAAAGCAGGAACGAGTTACCGGCCACCTTGTACGTGGCATCGTCGGCGACCTGCTTGCCGTTGACCGCGAGGTTGAACACATGCCCGCGCGGAACAACCACGCCGTCCACGGTTTCCTCGTCGGTGGTGTACTGGTAGCTGACGTTGCTGGAGACACCGAGCCACAGCACCGGGCGCTGCGCCCCGGCTGGCTGCCACTGCTGCTCGAACAGGGTTTTGAGCTGCTTGCCGGTGAGCGTCACCACCGCGTTGGTGTTGCCGAACGGCAATACGTCATGCGCCTCCTGATAGGTGATGACCTTGTCGTTGTTCGCATCGAGATCGGCACGCAAACCACCGGCGTTGATCACACCGATATCCGCCGCACCGTCACCGAGCGAATAGTTGGCCGCCCACAGCGCGGCGTCACCCTCCATGTCCCCGAGGGTGGATTCCACACCACGGTTATTGCCGCGACCGGTCAGATCACCAACCTTGTCGGATCCGCGGTTGAACGTGGAATCGGCGTCGATGGTGCCGACCTGCTTCTTGCCGATCTCCTTGGCCTTGGCCTGGGCATCGTCATCGATCTTCTTGACGGCGGCGTCAGCCTCGTATAACGGAGTGGTTCCATCGGCTGCGAACACGTCGTTCACCTTCGGGTCAACGGCCGTCACCTTGGCTTGCGCGCCGGAACCCTCGATCTTCAGATCCACCGTGGCGAACGCCTCACCATAACTGGCGGCCTGCAGCACGGGCGCGCCGACATCGGTGGCGGTCTGCTTTTTGAGATGGGTGTGACCGGCAAAGGCCGCATCCACATTGGCGTCCAAACCTTTCAGATCATCGGCGTCGCCATGCACCAATGCCACGACCGCATCGGCCTCGCCATTGGCTTCGCTCCCATCCGACAACTGGTCGGCATACTGATTGATGGCCTTCACCGGATCGGTGACGGTAATGCCCTTCATACCGGCCGGCGAAACCGAGCTCAGCAGGCTTTCGAACACACCGCCGATGAAAGCGACCTTCTTGCCGCCCACCTCTTCAATGACATACGGTTGGATCTTGCCTTCCAGCGCGCCACCGGTGACGTTCGCCACCACATACTGGCCCGGAGCGATCTGCGGGACAATGCGATTCACCAAGTCGTCCGCGCCCTGGTCGAATTCATGATTTCCGACCGCGGAGACCTTCAGTCCCATCGCCTTGAGCTGATCGGTGGCCGGCACATCCTTCTGGATGGACGACGCATAGGCGGACGCCCCCACCAGATCACCGGCCCCGACGAAGAGGGTGTTTGGATTCTTCGCTTCGGTCTGCTTGAGCGCGGTGGCAAGATATGCGCCATTTTCGATATGGCCGTGGAAATCGGTGATGCCGAACAAGGTGACATCGGTGGAATCCTCGGTCGGCGGAGTCGCTCCGCCATCGCAGGCCAACCAACCCTGGCGGAGCGAGTGGCCGTTGGTCACTCCATCATCCGCAAAGAACACGGGTTTATATGCCTTGGACGCGTCCGACGCGCCGGACACATTCGTCTGGCAGGAGCTGTTCGGCGAGACGGCGTATCCCTCGGTGTTCTCGGAAACCGTTTCGCCGGGAGCCTTCACGATGTTCTCGATGGTGAATTCACCGGTGGCCTTGTCCACATCCCATGTGGCGACCTTGGCGGTGCCGGAGGGCTCGGATGCGCCGCAGGAGTTGTCGCAGATCGTTTCCAGCTTGCCGCTTTCGGCGTCATACAACACATCCACGCTCAGCGTGTAGCCGGACTTGACGGCGGCCTCGGGAATGGCGATGTCCTTGACGAGCTGAACCGTGTCCACATTCCCCTTGGTGCTCAGCGCAAGGGCGTAGAGATGGCCGGTTTTCTCCAACGCCGCGATGAACAGGCCATCGTACGAATTGGAATACTTCGCCGAGTCGTAGACATTGCCGGATTTGTCCTTGAAGCCCTTGGACTCCAGCACCTTGTTCGGCACATATGCAAGACCTTCGACGCCAAGATTGGCGTCGCCGCCCTTCTCAAGCGTCACGCCGGCTTCCTTGAGCGCATCCGTCAGGTCCCATTCGTTGGTGGCGGTGAGGTCCTCCGCGCCATCGCCGTTGATGTCGGCACTGCGAGAAGCGACGTTGTATCGCAGAATGGACGGGCGGGGCGTCTTCTTGTGCTCATTGTCGCGTTCGGCGCCGATGAACACGCCCTGCGAGGCGTCGCCGTTGATGACGGTGATGCCCTCGGAGTCCACGCCGCCCTTGCCGTCCTTGAAATGCAGCTGCTTGCCGCCTTTGACGACCCCGTCGGATGAGGTGAAGGTCCATCCGTCGGAGGGATCCTGCACCCATGCGCCCTGCTCGTTCTTCACGAATTTGTTGATGGATCCGGGACCTTTGTCCTCGGTATTGCCAAGCGTGGGATTCAGGTCATTGTCGGCCGCCCAGAGCACGTTGTTGGCGGTGTCGTATACCAATCCCGAAAGATTGCCGTCGGTATGGTCACCCTCCTGTCCGCTGGCGCCGAACTCGCCTGCGGCGTCAATCGCGGTCACAGTGTCCAGACCAGGCCAGTCGCCCACTTCCATCGGCTTGGCATCCGACTGACCGGGCTTGGTGGCGGCGCCCGACTCCCCGGTTGTCGCAAAGTCGTTTGTCGTAAAGTCGTTGGCCACGCCCGGAGTGGGGTGGTTCGACAGTTTGAACGAGCCGTCGTCCGCACGGGACCACGACTGCTTGGTGGTCATCTCGCCACCGCCAAGCGCCTTGGCGTCCCAGCTGGTGGAGTCCACCTCGGCGGAGGCGTCATATTTGTCGCCGGCGGCGGATGTCAGATAGACCGAATCGGCATCGGATCCCAGCCCCGGATCGGCGGTCGCATAATCGATATACGCCACCAGATAGCCGCCGGCGGGAATCACCGTATCGGTGTTGATCTCCTTGTCAACCCCAATGGTGAAGTGCTTTTTCTGCTTTTCGTCGTAGATGCCCCATCCTTTGACATCCACAGGGTTTTTGCCGGTGTTCTTCAGCTCCACCCAGTCGTCTCGGGTCTCGAGAGCGTCGCCCGACTCCTTGGTATTGCCGGCGAACACCTCGTTGATGACGACGCTCGAACCTTTGACCGGCTGGTTTTCCTGCGCGACGGCGGTGACGGCGCCGACGGCAGCCACGGATCCCAGCGTGGCCGCGGCAACCAGCGACGCCAGTATGCGCCTTCCTATGGCTTGCTTCATGAGTCCCTCTTCTTACATGCGAGCGGCAACCACACGGTCACCTTCCGCCACCTTAGAAACCCAACGTGTCCGCATCGCCACACCAGTCTGAACGGACGGCAAACAATCCGCGACGACCCGACTCAATGACGCGGCTTGCCAAGCCCCTCCACCAATTGCACACCGGGAAGATCCTCGAAGATCGAGCCGTCCACCACAAGCTTGGACGGTCGTATACCGGATCCCAGATACAGTTTCGGAAGCTTCACGATATGCGCATCCACAAGCAACGGCCATCCGGACGGCAAACCGATGGGAGCCATGCCGCCGGATTCCATGCCCGTTGCCTCGACGGCGGCGTCAATCGGCGCGAAGCTCACCTTGGACACCTCCAACGTGTGCTTGACCACGCCATTGAGATCGGCCCGCGTGTCGGCGGTGACGAACGCCGCCGCGAACTGCGGTGGGGCCTTGCGTGTCTTATGCGTATGGACCACCACCACATTGCCGGTGATCCCAAAGGGAATGTCATATGCCGGGCACCACACATCGGTGTCGGATTCCTCGTCGGTGTTCAGCGTCACGCCCAAGATCTTGGACTCCGGCACACCGCCTGCGATCAAATCGTTCAAACGATCGAACACCGGTTTCGCCAAATGCGCCCCGTCATGCCAATCCAGGATTTCCAATCCCATGCCGAACCTCCCCATCGGTGTCGAATGCCATCGCGGACCACAATAGGAGCCCTTGCCGCTCAACACTTCGCCTGAGTTATCGTCTTTCATTATGACCGGCGACAGGGCGGCGCACCGCCCCGGATGCACGCTCTCCTCGCACGGTCGAGGAAAGCCAATGCCAAAGCGGCAGCACATACAGAAAACACGCGGCGCAGACCGACAACGTGGGGGCTCCGACCGTCGACAGCGGCACCGAACAGGCGATGGCCCAAGGCACCAGCGACGACACCACCACGGCGGAATCCTCCAAATTCAAGGCTTCGGCGCTGTTGTCATCCGTCAGGCCCCGGCACAGCTGCCGCGTCAGCATAATGCCCAGCGTCTGATTGCAGGCCACCGCGGCAGCGGCCAATGACGTCGCCAGCGTCGCGCCGAAAACCCCGATTCGTCTCCCCATCGCCTGGACCAGGGACCTGACGCCGATCAGCAAACCCGTTTCGGCGAAAATCCCGGAATAGGAGGACGACAGCAGCACGATACCCGTCACATTGAGCATCGACAGGATGCCGCCGCCGTCGATCAGCGCCCCGACGCGCGCATCCGGGCAACGGTAGCCGAACACCAGCGTCGAGAGCATCTCCATCCAGCCCATATGCTGCACTGCAAGGCACAACGGCAAAGAGGCCAGGCATCCGGCCGCCATCAGCATGCGCACGTCGAGACGGCAGCAGGCAAGCGCAACCACCAGCAACGCCGGCAGCACGGTCCACCAGTGCAGATCGAACACGCCGCCGAACAGCCCCGCAACGTCAAGGGCATGAACGGATGAACCGTCCGCGGCGACGCCCCTGCGCGCGTCACACCATCCCCATATGCCGAACGCGACCAGTGAAATCACCGTCGGTATGGCACATGAGCGCGCCATATTCCTCAGATTGTCGAACACCTTGGTGCCGGTCAGCGTGGCGACCAGCAGCGCGCTGGTCGACATCGGCGAGCAGCGGTCGCCAAAATACGCGCCGGACAGCATGGCCCCGCCGACCAGCATCGGACTCGCGCCAACGGACACCGCAAGCGTCACGGTGATCACGCCCATAGTCGCCGCCGTGGCAAACGCCGAGCCCGTAAGCATCGACATCAGCGCATTGCATACGAACACCAACGGCACCACAACCTGCGGGGCGGCAATCGCCCTGGAGGCATACGACACCAGAAACGGCACGGTGCCGCTTGCACGCCATGACGCGGTCAGCATGCCGATGAGCATGAAGGTGACGATGATCGGCAATACGGAGCGGCAGGTTTTCCAACCCGACCGCACCATGACGGGCAGCTTGTGCCCGGTCAGCAACCCATGCAGCAGGAACAACCCCAGGCCAATGGCCAGGGCGAGCATGATCGGCCACTGCAGCACAACGAACACGCAGAGCACAATGCAGAATGCCGCCAATGTCACCATCGAGGCCATGT
>DBKS01000038.1:15973-16239 GCA_002298605.1 Bifidobacterium sp. UBA744
TGCGATATGAACGAGCATCCAATCAGAAAAGGGAAATCATGAATAAGCGAATATGCATCCGGATATATCAGTACCTTTCATATCGGTTATGACATATCGAGAAGCAGCACATCGGGAAGAGTATGCGTGCCGTACGAACAATGTTGGACGGTCTGGGCACCTGTGCCCACAGCCCACAGCATGCGACAATCAGCCGTCACCTGTTCTGGCGTCTGCGCAAGGAGTTGGAGTGCGAAACGATCATTGTCCACCACCCCAATGGCTAT
>DBKS01000020.1 GCA_002298605.1 Bifidobacterium sp. UBA744
CACCGGGAACCGGGAATCCTTCAAACCCGTGGGATTCCCATTGACATACGGATTGCCACCCGCCTTACGCACACGATTGAACTCGTCAAACGACATCGACCCATCAACCAAACCATGCTCCCGGTAACACTCAAACCGGTAAGGATCCAAATCAATGTCCTCCGGATTGTACAAAGCCTGGTAATAATACGAAACAACCAGTTCATATCCATTCGCAGCTTCGCATTCGTTCTCAATGTCGGATATGCGACTGTCATCCACCGACATGGAAACATTATTGTAGATGTCGATGCCGCTGCCCTTCGTGAACCAGTAGTCCCTGTTCGGCTGGAACCCGTACTTCGCATAGCATCCGACCACCTTGCTCTCCAGATCGTTCATCTCCCCGGCGGTGATCACCCTGTCATCAAGGATTCTGCGCACTACATCAACACGAGCCCCTCCATATTGAAGGCTTCCCTCAATCTCCCGCATGTACCCGTCCGCGATCGGCACCGAATCCACATACTGCGCATACCCCGCACGAACCCGATCCCCCGGAGGCGGCGCAACGGCAGCATCACCAGGACCGGCACCGCAACCCGACAACACAAGCAACAAGCCAACCAAGACCACCACACGGCGAACCACTCCCGTCCCAACCACCGCAGCCTCCCTCCGCCCGCAACATCGCGGGCCAATCAGGGCGGCATCACCAGCGACGCCACCTGGCATCAAGCCTAAAACCAGCAACCACGGCCCTGCAACCAGCCAACTTCCGCCTCCGTGAAGAAACACTTGTTTGAGGCCCCGTATACAAATCCGCTGCATGAATCATGAGGTGGATCCATGCAGCGGATAGGAAGTATGTGCTGCGCAAATCGCCAGCGTCATACGAACGCTTGCGAACAGCCAGCGTAATCGTCAACGCAATAGCAATAGTCAGCGCTGGTCGATGGGGACATAGTCTCGCTCGGTAGCGCCGGTGTACACCTGACGCGGACGGCCGATCTTGGTGTTGGGGTCGGCCAGCATCTCGCGATACTGCGCAATCCAACCGGGTATGCGACCAAGCGCGAACAGGGTGGTGAACATGGCCGGGTCGAAGCCGATCGCTCGGTAAATCAGCCCAGTGTAGAAATCCACGTTCGGATACAGGTTGCGCGAGATGAAATAGTCATCGTTCAGCGCGATGGATTCAAGTTCCTTCGCCACGTCGAACAGAGCGCGTTCGTCGCCGGGCAGCTTGGAGGTGTCCTCACGTTCCATGATCTGGTCCATGTACTGGCGGGCGATGGCGGCACGCGGGTCGTACGACTTGTACACACGGTGGCCAAGGCCGGAAATGCGGGTGCCGTTGGCCTTGGCGTCCTCGACGAACTCGCGAACCGTCTTGCCCGAGTCACGAATCGCCTTGAGCTGACGCAGCACGGCCTCATTCGCCCCGCCATGTAACGGGCCGGACAGCGCGTTGATGCCCGCGGCCACGGCTGAGTACAGATTGGCATGGGCGGATCCGGCGATGCGCACCACCGACGTCGAGCAATTCTGCTCGTGGTCCGCGTGAATGATCAGCAGACGCCCGAGCGCATGCACGTACAGCGGGTCGGATTCGAACGGCTCGTAGGGCACGGCGAAGCACATGCGCAGAAAATCATCCACATAGCCGCGGGCGTAATCCGGGTACAGCATCGGCTCATCGCGACGACGGCGGAAGATGTAGCTGACGATGGTGCGCACCTTCGCCATGATGATGGTGGCGGCCTCGTCGAGCTGGTCGGAGTCGTTGATATCGGTGGTATCCGGGTAGAAAGTGGCCAGCGCGTTGACGGCGGAGGCGAGCACGCTCATCGGGTGCGCGGTGCGCGGGAAGGACCCCATGAAGGTGCGGAAGTCCTCGCCGACCATGGTGCGATGGTTGATGTCCTTGACGAACTGGTCGAATTCCGATTTCGTAGGCAGCTCGCCGTAGCGCAGCAGCCAGGCCACTTCAAGGAAATCGGACTGCTCGCACAGTTGCTCGATCGGATAGCCGCGATAGCGCAGAATGGAGTTCTTGCCGTCGATATAGGTGATTTTCGACTCGCACTGCGCGGTGGTGAGGAAACCGGGATCCAAGGTCACCCAGCCGTCGTTGCGCAGTTTGGACACGACAATGCCGTCCGGCCCCTCGGTGGCTTTTACCAGCGGAAGATCGAATTTGCTGTCGTAGATGTCCAGCTTCGCAGTCGCCATGGGGAGCCCTTTCACTTGCGCGGATGAAGCCCAACTATACCGCCCGACATGTCGCGGCCGTATTTCGATCTTGCATGATGGGCCGGTGAGTCCAATGGGGGGTTGCCCCACGGCAACGCAAGAAGCCCCGCGGTCCGCGGATCGTGGGGCTTCGCAGTCGCATTGCCGTACGCCATCCGGCGCGGCATTGCGATACATATGCTAGTCGCGGGTGGTGAGGATCACAGGGCCATTGTCGGTGATGGCGATGGTGTGCTCGGAATGCGCGCCACGCGAGCCGTCGGAGGAACGCAGCGTCCAGCCGTCCTTCGGATCCTGGTAGATCTCGTCGGTGGTCTTGAGGAACCACGGCTCGATGGCGATCACCAGGCCGGGACGCAGCTTGTAGCCGTGATGCGCACGACCGTCGTTGGGCACATGCGGATCGCCGTGCATGATGTGGCCCACACCATGCCCACCGAATTCAAGATTGACCGGGTAGCCGTATTCGCGGGCGATATCGCCGACGGTGGACGACACATCACCAAGGCGGTTGCCGGGCTGCGCCGCCTCGATACCGGCGGCAAGCGCCTCTTCGGTACACTTGATCAGGCGGAGGTCCTCGGGATCCTTGTCCTTGCCGACCACGAAGCTGATGGCGGAGTCGCCAACCCAGCCGTCCACGTTGATGGCGAGATCAAGGCTGATGAGGTCGCCGTCCTTGAGGTTGTAGTCGTAGGGAACGCCGTGCAGCACGGCGTCGTTCACGGACGTGCAGATGTAGTGGGCGAACGGGCCGGTGCCGAAATCGGGCGCGTAATCCACATAGCAGGATTCGGCGCCTTTGCGATCGACGATCCTCTTGTGGACGAATTCGTCGATTTCCAGCAGGTTGGTGCCGACTTTGGTCATGTCCTTCAGCTCGCGCAGGATGTGGCCGACGAAACGGCCGGCGGGCTTCATGGCTTCGATTTCCTGAGGTGTTTTCAGTTCAATCATGGGTTTCTTTCTACCGAACATCGTATGGCAACCAGCCTAGCGCGTCCGCTCAACATACGGATGACACCCGCCGACCGCGTGTCCGGTCAGCGCCCGCCGCCGGATTTCCTGCCGAATTTGAAGGCGCGCACAATCGCCACCGCGCCCATGATGATCAGGGCGCATCCGCCGAAGATCACTAGGAACACGGCGGACTGCATCGGGGAGACCAGCATGACGAAGCCCGCGATGATTGAGATGATGCCGTACACCACCGCCCAGCCGGAGGACGGCACGCGCCAGGACTCCGCCAACCCCATGAAGCCTTCCATAATCCAGCCGAGCCCGACCATGCAGGTAGTGAGCATCAGCAGGGCCGACGCGGACATCGCCGTGTTCTTCAGCACGACCACGCCGCCGATGGCCAGCAGCACGCCAATCAGCACGTCGAGTACGCGCCAGCCGGCCGGCAGGCCCTGCGCGACGATCGCGGTGATGGCGCGCACCACTCCGGAAACGATGAAATAGATGGCGAGCGCAACAGCCGCCACAACCAGCGTGGGGCCGGGCCAGACCAGCAGGGCCAGTCCGATGATCACCGCGGTCACGCCCACCACAGCGTAGATGGCGCGGATCCAGTTCTTGGTCTTTTGCGGCAACAGCTCTTCGACCAGCTTGAAGGGATCGAAATCGGGGCGCGAGAATTCGGCGTACCAGTCGCCGCGCCGATCCTGCCGTTCCTGTTCACGGGGCTGCGTGGAGTATTGGGATCGCGCGTTGCGCTGCTGCCCATTCCGCCCGGGCTGACCCTGACCGTATCCATGAGGCTGGCCCTGACCATAGGGCTGACCATACGGGTTCTGCGTGTACTGCTGGCCCTGGTACGGCTGATTGGCGTTCGGCTGGCCGTAACCTTGGCCGCAAGGCCCCTGACCTTGGCCGCAGTAGGGCTGGCCGTATCCATAGCCATAGCCATATGGCTGACCTTGCCCATAGGGCTGGCCCTGACCATAGGGCTGGGCCCCCGGCTGACCATATGCCCGACCATACGGCGCCTGCCCGTAGCCGGGCTGACCGTACGGGTTCTGGGGATTCTGGGGATTCTGCCCGTACGGCTGCCCCGGTTGCCCGGCACTGCCATTCGGCATCCCCTCTCCCCGCTGCCCCGCCGGAGGCTGGTTGACGTAGTTGGCGCCGAACCCATTGGGATTCTCGACGTATTCGGGCTGCGACTGCGGCTGAGACGAGGCACCGCCCTGGGATCGCCCGCTCTGTTGTCTGGCTTGCGATTCCCGTGCGAGCTGATCGGTCTGCTTCGACTGATCGGGCTGTGCAGGCTGCGGGGACTGCGAGGACTGATCGTCCTGCTCGGGCGATTCATCCTGCGAACACTGACTGTTCTGCGGCTTTTCGCCATTGTGCCGACCGCTGAATTCAGACATATCCGCTTCCTTCCATACTGGGCGTTTTCTCCATTCGCCGTTCTATTGGGGCACGCTAAGAAGCGTTCATGAATGTTTACTGAAAAACATGACATTGAACAACACGATGTTGATTTAATGACCATAGTATCTGATTGCCGTGTCGCCAAACGCCATTAGGCTGGGCACCATGACTAACGCATTGACTTCCGGCCTTGACCCGGCCTCCTTCTCTTCCACCACCAAGCCAACCGACGATCTGTTTCGCTACGTGAACGGCCCATGGATCGACACATACCGGCTGCCCGACGACCGTTCGCGCTACGGATCCTTCGACAAGCTCGCCGAGGACGCCGAAGCCCAGGTGAGAGACATTCTCGAAGATCCTTCCAGCCCGGCGGTCAAATCCACCGCGCTGTACGCCAGCTTCCTCAACACCAAAGCCATCGAAGAGGCCGGCATCACGCCCATCGCCGAAGACCTGAAGGCCATCGACACCGCAAGCGGCAAACCCGAGCTCACCCACGTGCTGGGTGCGCTCAACCCCGAAGGCGGCCCCGATCTCATCGGCATCGCCGTCTACCCCGACCCCGGCGATCCGGATCACAATGTGGCGCATATAGGCCAGGACGGACTCGCCCTGCCTGACGAAGCCTATTACCGCGACGACCGCTACGCACCGGTACGCGAACAGTACGTGATGATGGTGGCCCGTCTGCTCCAGCTCGCCGGCTACGCCGCCACTGACGACGAAGCCAGTGACCAGGCCTCGCGCTTCCTCGCAACGGAAACCTCCATCGCCGCGCAGCATTGGGATAATGTTTCGACCCGCGACGAGGACAAAACCTACAACCCCACCGACTTCGCCGAACTGTCCAAGAGCCTCGGACACTTCGACATCGCCGCCTGGGCCGAGGCCTGGCAGGCCGCCTACGATGCACTGCCCGCCGCCGAGCATCAGAAGGTCGACATGCAGGCGGTGCTCGCCCACACCATCGTCCACGAACCCAGCTTCCTGACCGGCGTGGACGCCTTCTGGGACGCCGCCGATCTCGAGGATCTGAAGCTCTGGGCCCGTGTGCACACGCTCATCGGCTGGGCCGGTTACCTCAGCGGCGACTTCGATCAGGCACGCTTCGACTTCTACGGCAAGGCGCTCTCCGGCACCACCAAGATGCGCGACCGCTGGAAACGTGGCGTGTCACTGGTGAACGGCGTATGCGGAGAGGACGTCGGCCGCGAATACGTACGCCGCCACTTCCCGGAATCCAGCAAACGCCGCATGGAGCAACTGGTCGACAACCTCATCAAGGCGTATCACGTCTCGATTGAGCATTCCGACTGGCTTGGCGAAGACACCAAGGCAAAAGCCCTTGACAAACTCGCCAAATTCTCGCCGAAAATCGGCTACACCAACCATTGGCGCGACTATTCCGCGCTCGAAGTATCCGCCGAAGCCGGTCTCGTCGAGAACATGAGAGCCGCCCATGCCTATGAGTCCGGCTACCAGCTCGCCAAGGTCGGACAGCAAGTCGACAAAGACGAATGGCTGATGAACCCCCAGACCGTCAACGCCTACTATGAGCCCACCATGAACGTCATCGTCTTCCCGGCGGCGATCCTGCAGCCCCCGTTCTTCGATCCGCAGGCTGAGGACGCAGCGAACTACGGCGGCATCGGTGCGGTGATCGGCCACGAAATCGGCCACGGATTCGACGACCAGGGCAGCAAGTACGACGGCGACGGCAAGTTGCACGATTGGTGGACCGCCGAGGACCGCGCCAACTTCGAGCAGCGCACCCACGCCCTGATCGAGCAGTACAACGCGTTCGTTCCCAAGCAGCTCGAAGCCAAATACGCCGACGACCCCAGCAAAGCCCCGCATGTGAACGGCGCCCTGACCATCGGCGAGAACATCGGCGATCTGGGCGGCGTGAACATCGCGCTCAAGGCCTACGCCTTCGCCCTTGACCCGGCAAGCGCCGAAACCGGCAGCCCGCAGGCCATCGAAACAGCCCTCGCCAAGGCCCCGGAGATGGACGGTTTCACCGGCCTGCAGCGCTTCTTCCTGAGCTATGCGTCGATTTGGCGCACCAAGAACCGCGACGAACTCGCCGAGCAATACCTTCAGATCGATCCGCATTCCCCCGCCGAATGCCGCACCAACGGCATCGTGCGCAATGTCGACTTGTTCGAAACGGCATTCGCGGTCAAGCCGGGTGATGGCATGTGGCTCGACCCGGCCGATCGCGTGCGCATTTGGTAAAGCCGGGTGCGACGCACCAGTTCCGTTAGCCCAAGCTCTTCGTCTCGATAGCGAAGATCGGAAACCAGGCTAGAACTCCGGATTGTCATGGGGACCTCCTTCCTGAGAGGTCCCCTCATTGTCATAGGGGTCCCGACAGGCGGTTTCGGATCCCTGCGCCGCCTCGGCGGAACCAGCGTTCGGCGCAGGCCGCTCCCTGCGCGGCGAATTCCGCACGAACACGGACCGGCCCATGGCGAGATCATGCCCCACGTCGGTCGCTGTGATCACCATGGAGCTTTGCTCGTCGCCGTTACCATTCTGCCAGGTTTCCGTGCCGAGCTGCCCTGTGACGATCACGGGATCACCTTTATGCAACGACGCCATGATGTTCGCCGCGAGCGCGCGGAACGCCTTCACCCTCAGCCATGTGGTGGGGCGGCTCACCCATTGCCCGGATTGCCGATTGAAATATCCATCCGTCACTCCCAAGCTGAATGAGCAGATGGGCGTATTGCCATTGCCCACGCTACGGGGCTCCGATCCAAGATTTCCATTGACGGTTATGATGCCCTGCTGCGCCATGTCGGTCCTTTCTCTACACCGAGATGTCAAAAGTGGACCGCATCGGGCCGTGGCACCTCCGCAGGAACGCCGGAAGAAGAGATGGAGGTTGTGCGAGTGAGAGGACTTCCTCCGCCGTTATCCGGCGCCACGACCTTAGCGGTGATTCCTACTGTCTCGCAGCCGCCGCTCATCCTCAAGCCATCCGGAGATTGTGCGCGGATGTCCCCTCCACAGGGCCTCTCCTCGCATGTCATCGGTCATCCGGTGGACAACACCGTGCATAACGTGCATCAACCGCCGCCCCAAACCCCGAGACGCAATCGCGCCCCGCCCATCAGCCGATTCCTCGAACTGATTGAGCGGGGCGCGATACTTCGCATGGCCGCTGACCACCTATGCCTACCGCGCAGTTACGCAATGCTCAGCTACGCACAGGAGACCCGTCAACGAAGATGCGACGCGGCTTTACTTGGCGGACCGGGCCTCGGATCCCAACAGCGCAGCCAGACGATCAGACAATGTCGCGGCAGCCTGATCGACTGGCACGGCAACCTTGTCTGAACCATCGCGGTTGCGGATCTCGATGGTGCCGTTCGACACGGTATCGCGGCCGGCAACGGCAATCAACGGCACGCCGATCAGCTCGGCGTCCTTGAACTTCACGCCCGGAGACACCTTGGGACGATCATCGTAGATCACCTCGAGACCGCGCTCCTCCAGCTCGGACACCAGCTTCTCGGCGGCTTCGAACGCAGCCTTGTCCTTACCGGTCGCCACCACATGCACCTGGGCCGGGGCGACGACGGCGGGCCAGGCAAGACCGGCCTCGTCGTGATGTGTTTCGGCGATGCAGGCGAGCACACGCGACACACCGATGCCATAGCAGCCCATCCACACCGGAACGGTCTTGCCGTTGCGATCAAGCACCTTGAAATCAAGCGCCTTGGTGTACTTGAGACCCAACTGGAAGACCTGCCCGATTTCCACGCCGCGTTCGAAACTCAGCGGGCCGGAACCATCCGGGCTCATGTCGCCGTGACGAACCTCAACGGCCTCCACCACGCCATCGGCCTCGAAATCGCGGCCGTAGACCAGATCGTAATAATCCACATCCCGCTCGTCGGCGCCCGTGAACCACGCGGACCCCCTGGCCACATGCGCGTCCACGAAGAAACGCAGCGCGTCATCCGCCTCGGCGGCATCGGAAGCCTTCCTGCCACCGCGAGCCTGCGGACCCACAGCCATCGGACCGATGTAGCCGCGCACCAATTCGGGATGCGCCTTGAGATCGTCCTCAGTGGCCTCCTCGATCTCGGCGGGGGCGAACTGGGCTTCCAGACGCTTCATATCGACCACGCGATCGCCGGGAACGCCCACCACCACAAGCTCGCGCCATGGCCGGTCATGCGTGTCATCCTCCGCATGCTTCACCACGATCACCACGTTCTTAAGGATGTCGGTGGCTGCCCACTCGCGGCCATCCTTGCGGGGCTCGTGTTCGTTGGCGTAGGCGACCATCTCGTCGATGGAGGCGGCATTCGGGGTCGGACGCTTCGTGGCCGCAGGAGTGGCGGAGTAATCGACATCCGGCACCGGCGGAGTATGCAGCGCCTCGACGTTCCACGCCTTGCCGGAGGGGGCAAGCGCGAAGGTGTCCTCGCCGATCGGCATCGGCGCCAGGAACTCCTCGGAGGCGGAGCCGCCCATCGGACCGGACATGGCGAACACCGGCACATATTTCAGGTCAAGACGCTGGAAGATACGCTCATAGGCGCCGCGCTCGTCGTAATATGCCTTCTTCATGCCCTCCTCGTCAATGGTGAACGAGTAGGCGTCCTGCATGATGAACTCGCGGCCGCGAACCAGACCGGCGCGCGGACGAAACTCGTCGCGATACTTGGTCTGAATCTGATAGAGGGTGACGGGCAGGTCCTTGTACGACGAGTACAGGTCTTTGACCAGCAACGTGAACATTTCCTCATGGGTGGGCGCCAGCAGGTAGTCGGCCTGATGGCGATCCTTCAGCCGGAAGATATTGTCGCCGTATTCCTCCCAGCGATGGGTGGCCTCATAGGGTTCGCGCGGCAGCAGCGCCGGGAAATGAACCTCCTGGGCGCCGATACCGTTGATCTCCTCGCGAATGATGGCCTCGATCTTGTTGAGCACGCTCAGGCCCAACGGCAGCCACGTCCAAATGCCAGGCGCGGCCTTGCGGATATATCCGGCGCGCTGCAGCAGTTTCGCCGAATCGACGTCGGCATCGGCGGGATCCTCGCGCAGAGTGCGCAGGAACATGGTGGACATACGTAATGCTTTGGAACTCATAGGCCTAAAACTACCCGCCTGAGGGGACGGATCGGCGGATGGCCCGCCTCTCGCTCAGAACAACGCGTCCTGGGCGAATTCATCATCCCCGTCAACCGACTGGCCGGTTTTCGGTACGAAGGATTCGGCATCGCCGTCCTTCATCAGCCGATCGGCGGCGGCCCGGGAGGCTGCGCGAAGATCGACATCCAAAGCCACCGCATCGGCCGAGACGAGAAACATGCGCTCGTTGACGCCGGTCAAGTACAGCCCGCCCAACGATTCGACGCGGGACAGCGCCACATACCCCATGCCCGGGGCGAAGGTGCGACGAAGGTCCATCACCGCGCGGTCCAATGTCATGCCCTGCGATTTATGGATGGTAATCGCCCATGCGCAACGCAACGGCACCTGCTTGACCGACGCAAGCACGGTCTCCCCGTCCGTCATCTCCCAGGAGGCCGGACGCATCGTGACGACATTGCCGTTCTCGAACTCCACGATCGGCCAGCCGCCCCTGGACTCGGGCGCGAACGAGCGAACCGTGCCGATCGAGCCGTTGACGTACTGATGATCCTGGTCATTGCGCAGCGCCATCACGGCGGCTCCGGTTTTCAGCACCAGCCGCTCGGGCGCCAGCATGTTGCTCTTGAGCCGATTTACCAGATTCGTCTGGCCCGTGCATTGCGCATAGAACTCGTGCTCAGCATCCGGGATCCGCGCCAAACGGATGTCATTCAGGGAATCGGCCTGGCGATTCACCGGAAACAGCGTGACCGCCACCTCGTCATCGGCGGGCAGCACGCCCAGCCTTGTCACCAGCGCATTGCGGTCGGTCTGCGAGACGGCCCCGTTGCGAATATCGGTCAGCACACCCAGCAGGGCGCCGTCATCCTGGCGATGCTGTTCGGTCAGGTAGCACACCACCGGCTGCAACGCCTGCCATGCGAAGGATTCGGTGATGAACCCATCGGGATTGCGGCCGGCTTCGGCATAGCGCTCCCGACTCGCCACAAACTCGGGACTGGGCGCCAGCACGTCACGGTTCCGCCCGCCCACAGACACCGGCGGCAGCTGGTAGAAATCCCCGGAACAGACCACCTGCATGCCGCCGAACGGCCGATCGTCATGACGAATGGCACGGCAGACCTCGTCGACCATGTCAAACAGCCACGCGTGCATCATCGACACCTCGTCGACAACCAGCACGTCCGTCGCCTGGATCTTGCGCCTGCGCCGGGTCCGGATCTGTTTCAGCAAGCTCGCCGTCAACGCATTCGACACGCCCACGCCACTCCAGGAATGAATGGTCTGACCGTTGACATGAGTGGCCGCAATGCCTGTGGACGCGGTCACAGCCACCGAAGCGCCCATTGCCCTCGCCTGACGGATGAACTGATTGAGCACATAGGTTTTGCCGGACCCCGGGGCGCCGGTGAGAAACACACTCGCTCCGGCCTCCAATATGGTAAGGGCTTCTGATTGGCGCATGCGGCGTGACCGCTTTTCTACTTGTTCAGCAGACTGGTGGCTTCGATTTCGGCGGCGATGGCCTTGGACTCGGCCTCGTCCGGGCCCGGGGCCGGCGCCATGAACGCCTTGCGATAATAGCGCAGCTCGTCCAGGCTTTCGATGATGTCGGCGAGGGCGCGATGGCCGCCGTTCTTTGGCGGACGGTTCCTGTACACCTCCGGATACCAGCGGCGGGCCAGCTCCTTGAAGGTGCTCACGTCAATGGTGCGGTAGTGCAGATTGGCCATCAGACCGGGCATGTAGTGGTCGAGGAACTTCTTGTCGCTGCCGATGGTGTTGCCGGCGAGCAGCGGCTTGACGCCGTCCGGCGTGAAGCGTTTGACGTATTCCATCACCTTGGCCTGCGCCTCGTCCAGGCTGAGGCCTTGGTCCCATTCGTCGATCAGACCGGAACGGGTGTGCATGGCGCGCACAAAATCGTTCATATGATCCACGGCCTTCCGGCTTGGCTTGATCACGTAGTCCACACCTTCATCAAGCACCTTGAGATCGAAATCCGTGGGGACCACCGAAACCTCGACGAGTTCGTCACCGCCGAAAATGTCAAGTCCCGTCATTTCGCAATCGATCCAGATCAGACGAGAATCCTGTGAGGTGTAGACCTCTGCGTCGTGACTGTCTACCATCGTGCGCCGCCTTTCAAACTAGTCGCCAGCTTCTGACATCGTCCGGCGAAGAACGTTACAGCCTATATCCGACGCCGGACCGCCTAGCGACGCGTTGTATGGCACCCATCCGAGGACCAGCTGTTGCCAAATTTGGCCGAACTGCACTGGTAGCGACCGCAACAGACCTCTCAGTGCACAGATCTGCCAAATTTGGCATGCTGGCGCATTTATAATGGCCCCATGGCTGAACATTCCGAGACAACGGACGCAATGGCGGCGCAGGATCCCTCCCTGTGGTGGAGGCAAGCCGTGGTCTATCAGGTCTACCCGCGTAGTTTCAAGGACACCACCGGTTCGGGACTTGGAGATCTCAATGGCGTGACCGAAAAAATCGACTATCTGGCCGCCCTTGGCGTGGACGCGATCTGGCTGTCCCCCTTCTACCCCAGCGAACTGGCCGACGGCGGCTATGACGTGGCCGACTACCGCGCCGTGGATCCGCGTCTGGGCACCATGCGGGACTTTGACCGCCTCACCGAAACCGCCCATGCCGCCGGCCTCAAAATCGTGGTGGACATCGTACCCAACCACAGCTCCCGCCTACATCCGTGGTTCCAGGCGGCACTTCACGCCGCCCCCGGCTCGCCTGAGCGCAACCGCTACATATTCCGCGACGGCAGGGGCCCAAACGGTGACGAGCCGCCCACCAGGTGGGTGAATCATTTCGGAGGGCCTGCCTGGACGCGCGTGCCGGACGGCCAGTGGTATCTGCACATGTTCACCAAGGAGCAGCCCGATTTCAACTGGGACAACCGCGAGGTGCGCGAGGATTTTCTGACGACGCTGCGCTTCTGGTGCGACCACGGCGCCGACGGGTTCCGCGTCGATGTGGCGCAGGCGCTGGCCAAGGACCTCAACCGCGACGATCTGGACGACTACGGGGTGATGAGCACCAACGACATGCCGGCGGACGGCTCCCACCCGGTGCTGGACCGCGATGAGGTGCACGACATCTACCATGAGTGGCGGCGCGAGGTATTCAACCGATACGATCCGCCGCGATTCGCCGTCGCCGAGGCCTGGGTGCGGCCTGAACGCCAGTACCTGTACGCCTCCCCCGACGATTTGGGGCAGATCTTCAACTTCGAATTCGCCAAGGCGGATTGGACGTATCCGGCGATGAAGGCCGCGATTGCCGAAGGACTCGCATGCGCGGAGCGTTCCGGCTCCACCTCGACATGGGTGATGAGCAATCATGATGTGCACCGTCATGCCACACGCTACGCCCTGCCGCAGGTGCCCACCCCCGAATATCACCAGATTTCCGCCGACTGGGCTCTGCGCATGGGACGCACCTACATTGAAAACCGTCCGCTGGGAACCCGTCGCGCCCGCGCCGCGCTGATGTTGGAAATGGCGCTGCCCGGTTCCGCCTATGTGTATCAGGGCGAGGAGCTTGGCCTGTTCGAGGTGCCCGACATTCCATGGGATCGACTTGAGGATCCATGGCCGCTTCGTTCGGACCGCGAGGAATCCACCAAGGGACGCGACGGATGCCGCGTGCCGCTGCCGTGGACGGCCGCGGACGCCCCCGTTCCGGAGCACCCGAATGACCAGTTCGGCTCGCATGGATCGTTCGGATTTTCCCCCGCCGGCGCGGCCAGCGACCCGCATCTGCCGCAACCCAAATGGTTCAAGGACTTCGCCGTGGACGTGGAATCCGACGACCCCCAGTCCATGCTGAACTTCTATCGACGGGTGCTCGCGTTGCGCCATAGGCTGCAGACCGCCGACACCAGTTGTCGGTGGCTGGATTGCGACGCCCCCAGCGGGCTCAACGACGGCGCCGACGGGCAGCCCGGCGGCGTCATCGCCTACGCAAGGGAGAATGGCTGGGCCTGCGTCACCAATTTCGCATCGAAACCGGCTGCCTTACCGGGCGGCGAGGTGCTGCTGACGTCCGCTCCGCTGACGGATGATGGTTTGCTGCCGCAGGATGCGTCGGCGTGGTTGAGTCTGCGTTAGCCGCCGCGGATACCGCCGCGTAGCCGGCAGGGTGGTTGTGCCTGCGCCGCAGCGACTTGAGCCACAACCGCAACCACGATGGTCTTGCAGCACGCTGCCGGCGAAAACAACTGGGCCCCGATCCTGCGATCGGGGCCCAGCCTTTGCCAGCGCATACCTTCTGGCGATTTGTTACGGATACGCGCCGAAGGTCAGCGGATCAGTTGTGGAAGCCGGTGTAGTTCGGGGCCTCGGCGGTCATCACGATGTCGTGCGGATGCGACTCGCGCAGACCGGCGTCGGTGATGCGGATGAAACGGCCCTTCTCCGGCATTTCCGCGATGTTGTGCGCGCCGATGTAGAACATCGACTGGTGAAGGCCGCCCAGCATCTGGTAGAGCACGGCGTTCAGCGGTCCGCGGTACGGGACCTCGCCTTCGACGCCTTCCGGCACGACCTTGTCGTTGGAGGTGACGTCGGCCTGGAAATAGCGGTCCTTGGAATAGGACTTCTTGCCACGCGGGGCCATGGCGCCCAGGGAGCCCATGCCACGGTACAGCTTGTACTGCTTGCCGTGCAGCAGGACCTTCTCGCCCGGCGCCTCCTCGCAGCCGGCCAGGGTGCCGCCGAGCATCACGGAGGATGCGCCTGCGACCAGGGCCTTGGCGATGTCGCCGGAGTAGTGGATGCCACCGTCGGCGATGCAGGGCACACCTGCGGCGCGGCAGGCCTGGGCGGCATCGTACACGGCGGTGAGCTGGGGCACGCCCACGCCGGCAACCACGCGGGTGGTGCAGATGGAGCCGGGGCCGATACCGACCTTGACGGCATCCGCGCCGGCGTCGATCATGGCCTGGGCACCGGAACGGGTGCCGACGTTGCCGCCGATGATCTGCACGCCGTTGAAGGCGGAATCATGCTTGAGGCGGGAGATCATGTCGAGAGCGAGCTTGGCCTCGCCGTTGGCGGTGTCCACCACCAGCACGTCGACGCCGGCCTCCATCAGGGCGGAGGCTCGCTGCCAGGCATCGCCGAGGAAACCGACGCCAGCGGCCACGCGCAGACGGCCCTGCTCGTCCTTGGTGGCATCCGGGTACTGCTCGGTTTTCACGAAGTCCTTCACGGTGATCAAACCGGTCAGGTGGCCTTCGGCGTCCACCAGCGGCAGCTTCTCGACCTTGTGCTTGGCCAGCAGCACGTGGGCGTCTTCCTTGGAGATGTTGGACGGACCGGTGATGAGGTTCTCCTTGGTCATCACGTCCTTGACCTTCAGATGGTCATAATCCTCGGAGGCGATGAAGCGCATGTCGCGGTTGGTGATGATGCCCACCAGCTTGTTATCGGCGTCCACCACCGGCAGGCCGGAGATATGGAAGCGGCCGCACAGCTTGTCGAGCTCGGCGAGGGAGACCTCGGGATGCACGGTCAGAGGATTGGTGATCATACCGGATTCGGAGCGCTTCACCACATCGACCTGGGCCGCCTGGTCGTCAATGGACAGGTTGCGGTGCAGCACGCCGATGCCGCCGTTACGGGCCATGGCGATGGCCATCTCGGCCTCGGTCACGGTATCCATCGCGGCGGACAGCACCGGGGACTTCATGGTGATGTCGCGGGTCAGATGAGTGGTGGTGTCCACTTCGGAGGGAATGACATCCGTTTCGTTCGGCAGCAGCAGCACATCGTCATATGCGAGGCCCAGCTTGGCGAAAATGGGGGGAAGCGGATTGAAAGCGGACTGTTCTTCTGAATTGAAAGTAGCCATGGATAAAATATATGTGTCCATCTTGACTACCCGACACACACTGAAATATCAATATGCCGGAGCATGCGCCAAGGATGCGAGCATGCGCCAGCGAGACGCGCATTCGCTAGCGAGCCGAATCCCCGTGGGTGCGCTCTTCGGTGTTCGCATGCTCGGCCTTCAGCCGCATCGCACGGAATTCGGCGTTTTCGCGACGAATGTCGGGCAGACGGACTTTGAGATACGGGTACATGGTGACGATCGTGAGCACCACCACCGCCACGGCGAAGCCGATCGCCACGTGCGCCGGCTCGAAGAACAGAATGCCCAGGGAGCCGAAGGCGATCAACGCGGCCCAGCTCCACAGAATAGTCACCGCGCCCTGAACCGTGTGGCCGATGCCGATCATGCGATGGTGCAAATGCATGCGGTCGGGATGCATCGGCGACTGCCCGTGGCTCAGACGGCGCACAATCGCCAGGCACATGTCGAGCACCGGAAGGAACAGCACGAGAATCGGCAGCAGGATCGGCATGAACATCGGCAGATAGACACTGGTGTGCACGCTCATCGGATCCAGGCGGCCCGTCATCACGATCGAAGCGCAGGTGATGAGATATCCGAGCAGCATGGAGCCGGAATCACCCATGAACAGCTTCGCCGGATGCCAATTATGCAACAGGAATCCCACGCAAATGCCCACCAGGGTGACATCCACCAGCGTGGCCATCGAGGCATAGGAGGGCGAAGTGCGGGCGAGAATATACGAATAGATGGCGAAGGCCACACCGCCAATCGCCACGATGCCAGCGGCCAGACCATCCAAACCGTCGACGAAATTGACGGCGTTGATCGACGCGACGATCAGAATCGCCGTCAACGCCATCGACAGGCTGGGCGACGCGGCGATCAGCGAACCCATCGGCAACGAAATGATCTGCACGCCGCCCCATGCCACGAACACCGAGATCAGCAACTGACCGGCCAGTTTGAGCATCCAGTCAAGATCCCACAGGTCATCGGCGACACCCAACAGGCAGATGGCGACCGCCCCGGCCATAATCGCCCACGCGGTGGTGTCGGAGGAGAACAATCCGGCGATGAATGGAATGCGGGAGGCGAACAGCATGGCCACCACGAATCCGATCATCATAGCGACGCCGCCCATGCGCGGGGTGGGGACCGTATGCATATCACGCGCACGGACCCTGCCAACCGCGCCGATTTCGATGGCGACATGCCGCACAATGGGCGTGATCAGCCAGGTCACGCCACCGGCGATCGCGGCGATGAGCAGATAGACCCTCATGCGCCCAACCCCCCGCCGTTCACCGTCAGCGCCGCGCGGACCACGGACTGCGGGATCACACCTTCGCGCATAATGGCGATACCGTCGCGTCCATGCGGGTCGGCGGCCACCACCGTGCTGGAAACATGCCCTTGGGTGGGACCGCCGTCAAGGTAAAGCGCCACCTGGTCGCCAAGCGCCGCCACCGCCTCGTCTACGGTTTGCGCCGACTCGTCGCCGGAACGATTGGCGCTCGAAGCCGCAAGCGGGCCGGTGGCCTTCAGAATCCGAAGGCACAACGCCGAATTGGGGATGCGAATGCCCTGGGTGCGGGCGGCCACCGCGGACGAGCCGTCCTCGCCGGCAACGCGCGTTTCGCGCACGGTTTTCAGATCGCAATCCTCCCTGGCCACGGCGATCGGGGAAAAAGCGCCGGGCAGAAACTGCGCGGCCAACCGGTTCAGCGGAGCCGGCAACTCCAGTCCCAGCGATGCAAGATCATCCGTGGAGGCCACGAGCACCTGCAACGCCTTGAAGGCGGGTCGGCGCTTCGCCTCGTAGATGCGCCTGATGGCCCGCTCGCTGTGCGGATCGCAGGCCACGCCATACACGGTGTCGGTGGGAATCACAATGAGTTCGCCCCGCTTCACCAGTTCCGCCGCCAGTTCGCAGGATTCGGCGTCCACCGTCCGCACTTCAGCCTTCATCGCGATCCTCCTCGGTTGTACGCTCGTTCGACCCATCGGACCTTACCGCGAGCGCTGTATCTATTCAGCAGTGTACTTGAACTCACATCGCAATGAGACGGCCGTCGTCTGGAGGACGGCGGGGCAGAACGCGTTGCGCCCCGTCGCATCGGACTAGTACAACGGACCTATGCACGAAGAAAACCACGAGAACGCCAGGAACACCGAATTCTCAAGCCCGCCCGCCGCCAAGCTGCCTCCGGTTGAGCTGCGTCTGCCGCGTAAGTCGGAACGCGAGGAGATGCTCGCCGGAAAGCTGTATAATCCGGCCGATCCCGAACTCGTCGCCCTGCGCGAGCATGCCGGCGACCTGTGCACACGGTTCAACAGCCAGCCGCGCGGCGACCATCGCGCGCGCAACGCGATTCTGGACGAACTGCTCCCGCGGCACGGCGCCGATCTCGACGTAATGGGACCGATCTTTTTCGACTACGGCTGCCACACCACCATCGGCGACCGCGTGTTCGCGAACTTCAACTTCACCGTGCTGGACTGCGCGCCGGTCACCATCGGAGACGACGTGCTGTTCGGACCGAACGTATCGCTGCTGCCTCCGATGCATCCGCTGCGCTGGCAGGACCGCAATGTGCGCAAACACGTTGACGGCTCAACCTACGACTACGAATACGGCCGCCCGATCGTCATTGGCCCGAACTGCTGGTTCGGCGGCAACGTGACGGTGCTGGGCGGCGTCACCATCGGCGAGGGATGCGTGATCGGCGCCGGAACGGTGGTGACGCACGACATTCCGCCGCATACCGTCGCCGTGGGCAACCCGGCTCACGTACTGCGCGAAATCACCGAGGCCGACGCCTCCGCGTTGCAGGATTACGCGCGCTGACCACCGCCCTGACGCCCTTTGACCGCAACGAGATATCGCGGCCGGTGCGTGTAGTCGAATCCCGTTCGGACCTGCGTGAATCCAGCGCCCATCGCGGCGGCGACCAACGCGCCGCCCTGCGTGATGTCATGCTCCATGACCAGCAGTCCCCCGTCTCGCAACAGGGCGAATGCGCGGCGAATGATCAGTCCCGGGATGGCAAGTCCATCGCTTGAGCCGCCGTACAACGCCAGTTCGGGATCGTAGTCGCGCACCTCGGGCTGACTGGGCACCGCCAGTTCCGGCACGTACGGCGGATTGGAGATCACCGCGTCGACCGTATCGTCCAACTCCTCCAGGGTGCCCGGCAGTGTGGCGTCGGCGACGCTCAGGTGGTAGCGGCCGACGGCGCGTCCATGGGGGGCGAGCACGGCATCGGCGTTTCGCCGGGCCCATGCGGCGGTCCGTTCGGACAATTCCACCGCCCAGACTTCGGCGGTTGGCATTTCGGCCGCCACGGACAGCCCTATGGCCCCTGATCCGGCGCATAAATCCACCACACGGGGTGCGTCGATATGCCGGGAAGCCAGCCAGTCAAGTCCCTCCTGCACCACCAATTCGGTTTCCGGGCGAGGAATGAACACCCCAGGGCCAACCGCCAGATCCAGGAAACGGAACGGTGCATGGCCGACAATGTATTGCAATGGCTCGCGCGCCGCCCGACGGCTTGCCATGTCGTTCAGCCGAGGCATGTCAACCGTCAGGGAATCGCCCATGAGCATGGCTTTGTCAACATCGCGCAACGCCACGCCGGCGGCTTCGGCGATCAGCAGCTTGGCGTCATGCTCGGGAGTGTCGACACCGGCACGGCGCAGCATCGCGGCCATGGATCGAACGCCACTCGCAACGGGAAGGCGCATAATGCCCGCCCCGGGGGATTCGTGCACTGCGCTCACTTCTGATTGGCGAGACGGTCGGCCTCGTCGGCCTGGATGTCGGAGTCGATCACCGCCTGCAAATCGCCGTCAAGCACTTGGTCAAGGTTGTACGCCTTGTAATTGGTGCGGTGATCGACAATGCGGTTTTCCGGGAAGTTGTAGGTGCGGATGCGTTCGGAACGGTCCAGCGAACGCACCTGGGAGTGGCGCATGTCGGCGGCCTCGGCCGCCTCCCGCTCGTGCTTCATGGCCAGCAGGCGACTCTTGAGCACGCGCAGCGCGGCGGCGCGGTTCTGGATCTGAGACTTCTCGTCCTGCATGTTCACCGTGATGCCGGTGGGAATATGCGTCATACGCACCGCGGAATAGGTGGTGTTCACCGACTGGCCGCCGGGCCCGGAGCTCATGAAGATGTCGATTTTCAGGTCCTTCGGATCGATTTCGATCTCGTCATCGTCCTCATCGGCCTCCGGAAAGACGATCACGCCGGCGGCCGACGTCTGGATGCGCCCCTGCGATTCGGTGACGGGGATGCGCTGCACGCGATGCACGCCGCCCTCGTATTTCAAGCTGGCCCACACGCCATCCTCGGGCGCGGGGGTGCCCTTGGCGCGAATGGCCATCTGCACATCCTTGACGCCGCCAAGCTCGGTGGTGTTTTCGGACTGGATCGAAACGGTCCAGCCGCGCTTTTCCGCATAGCGCGTATACATGCGCATCAGGTCGCCGGCGAACAGCGCGGCCTCCTCGCCACCGGTGCCGGCCTTGATCTCCATAATGGTGTCCCGGGCGTCGTCGGGATCACGGGGAATCAGCGCGGTGCGGAGCTTGTCCGCCACGCCCGGTAGCTCGGCCTCCAGCCGCTTGGCCTCCTCCGCGAACTCCGGATCCTCGGAAGCCATCTCGCGGGCGGCTTCGAGATCGTCCCGCACGGCCAGATACGACTGATACGCGCCGACAATCGCGCCCAACTCGGCATGACGTCGGCCCAGCTTGCGCAATTTGTCCGGATTGGACACGATCTCGGGGTCGGCCATCCGCTGCTCGATGGACCGATATTCCTCCAGCGCCGTTTTCGCCGCCGGGAACTGTTCGTCGTCTGCCATGTGCCTGTCCCTTTTCCCATTACGATCGCCGACGCGCCACGCCCGGCGATACTGCCATCAGATACGAAAACGCCAGCCGGCGCAAGACATGCGTGGGCTGGCGCAAGAAGTCCAAGCTACTTGTTCTTTTTGCCGTAGCGGGCCTCGAAGCGAGCCACACGACCACCGGTATCGAGAATCTTCTGCTTACCGGTGTAGAACGGATGGCAGTTGGCGCACACGTCAACGAACATGTGATCTCCCTTGCCGGCAGTGCGGG
>DBKS01000063.1:0-29518 GCA_002298605.1 Bifidobacterium sp. UBA744
GGAAGTCCTCGTCGCGATAGCAACGGGCCAGCTGATAATAGCGTTCCACGCCGGAGACCATCAGCAGCTGCTTGAGCAGCTGCGGGGACTGCGGCAGCGCGTACCAGGAACCGGGAACCAAGCGGGCCGGCACCACGAAGTCGCGGGCTCCCTCGGGCGTGGACTTGATGAAGGTCGGGGTCTCGACTTCGGTGAAGTCCATCTCGTCCAAAGCGCGGCGGGCCGCACGGGTCACGTCGGAGCGCAGTTTCAGGTTGCGCTGCATCGACGGACGACGCAGATCAAGGTAGCGGTACTTGAGACGCACATCCTCGCCGGGCAGCTTGTTCTCGGACTCGTTCTCGAGCGCGGTGGACACCTGGAACGGCAGGGCGTCGGACTTGGAGAGAATCTCAATGGTTTTGGCCACAACTTCGATCTTGCCGGTGGCGAGATGCGTGTTCTCGTTGCCATCCGGGCGCAGACGCACCTCACCGGTGACCTGGATCACAAACTCGGAGCGCAACGGACGGGCCATTTCCTCATCGTAGATAACGACCTGCACCAAACCGGTCGAATCGCGAAGATCGATGAAGGCGACGCCGCCGTGATCGCGACGACGATCCACCCAACCGGCGAGGGTGACGCTTTGGCCCACGAGAGCTTCGGTCACCTCAGTGGCATGATGTGTTCTATAAGCCGTCTGGCTCATATCTTTTCCCCTTTGATACCTTGTGGGATTGCTTGGGCTGTTACCGGTCAATGACGACCGTTTGCTGGGCAACCACAGTATCGGGCTGCCACGACGTGGCATCGGCCGGCGCCTGATCACCGGTGACGATGTTCTTCACCTCATCGCCGGCACCCTCCTGACCGGGGAACCACACGTACGGAATGCCGAGTTTATCGGCGTATTTGATCTGCTTGCCGAGCTTGGCGGCCGTGGGGGCCACGTCGGCGGCGATGCCGCGGGAACGCAGCTGCTGCGCGATGAGATTCGACGCCGCGCGCTCCTCCTCGTTCCACACCGCCACCATCACGGCGGCCGGGCTGACGCGGCTGGCGCGCGCACCGGCGGTATGCAGCATGTAGCTGACCAGACGGGACAGACCGATCGACAGCCCCACACCCGGATACTTGCGGTTGCCCTGGGACGCCAGATTGTCATAGCGGCCGCCGGAGCAGATGGAGCCGAGCGAGGCGGCCCCGTCAAGGAAGGTCTCGTAGACGGAACCGGTGTAGTAGTCAAGGCCCCGGGCGATCTTGAGATCGGCGATCACCGAGCCTGGGCGGATCGCGGCGGCCTCGTCCACGATCATCGCCAGCGTGTCCAGTCCCTGCCTGGCCAACGCATAGGCGTCGCTGGACTCCGTGTCCGTTGCGATGCCATGCCTGACGCACAGCTCGTCGAACTTCTTCGACAGCTCGGCGCCGTCGGCCGCGGTCAGTTCGGCCAGCTCAAGGCAGGCGCGGGCCTGCGACTCGGTGGCGCCGCATGTTTCGGTGAGCAGTCTCGCCACTTCATCGGCACCGATTTTGTCAAGCTTGTCGATTTCGCGCAACACACCTTCGATGTCGCTTAATCCGAGGCCACGATAAAACCCCTCGGACAGTTTGCGGTTGTTCGCGTGGACGGTCGCCTTGGGCAGGCCGAACGCACGCAGCCGCTCCAGCGCGGACACCATCACCAACGGCAGCTCGACCTCATAGTGGTCGGGCAGATCGCCATTGCCGATCACATCGATGTCGGCCTGCACGAATTCGCGGTAGCGGCCCTCCTGCGGACGCTCGCCACGCCAGACCTTCTGGATCTGCCATCGCTTGAACGGGAACGCCAGAGCCCCCGAATTCTCGACCACGTACCTGCTCAACGGAACCGTCAGATCGAAATGCAATCCGAGACGATCCTCAATCGGGGTGGTGTTCTCCTTGCCGGCGGTCACCTCCTGCAGACGGGACAGCAGGTAGATCTCCTTGCTGGTCTCGCCTTTTTTCAGCAGGCTGGAACCCGGTTCCACCGCACGAGTCTCTATGCCGAGGAATCCGTTGAGCTCGAAAACGTGACGCAACGTGTCGATGACACGCTGCTCCACGACACGCTCGGACGGAAGCCACTCGGGAAATCCTGATAATGATGCACCTTTAGCCACGAGTCCTTATAATAGGTGACGTTGCGACAAAGCGTCTCCGCGCCCACCGCAATACGACATCTACCCCCCGACAGCTTATAAGGAGCTGACCCATGGCCGACGAAACAGTGACCACCCCCGAATCCACCACCAATGCCAACGCCGAGGCAGCGACGCCCGCCGTTGCAGAATCGGCTGCGTCAGCTTCCGCCACCGTCTCCCCCGCAAGTGTGAAACCCTCCGCGGCCAAACCTCATGCCCCCTCCCCCGCGGCCTTCGCCCACAAGGGTCACAAGAAGGCCCCGGCGGCCACCGCCACCTACACCGACGCGGATGTCAAGGCGGCCGCCGCCTTCGGCCGCGTGGACGAGAAGGGTTCCGTATTCGTCAAGGAGGGCGACGCGGAACGCGAAGTGGGCCAGTTCCCCAACGCCACCGTCGAGGAGGCGCTGGATCTGTACGCACGCCGGTACCTCGATCTCCGGGCCAAGCTCGACCTGCTGGAGACCCGTCTGAAGTCCTCGAACATCAAGCCCCGTGAGATCGACGAATCGCTGCAGACCCTGGGCCAGGAGATCACCGAACCGCCGGTCGTCGGCGATATCGCCGCCCTCAAGGCCAAGTTCGAGGAGCTTTCCGCCGCCGGCGCCGCCAAGAAGACCGAGATCGCCACGGCGCGCAAGGCCGCCGTCGCCAAGGCAGTCGCCGAACGCACCAAGATCGTGGAGAAGGCCGAGGCGCTGGCCGCATCCCTCGGGGACAAGACGAATTGGCGTTCCACCGGCGACAAGTTCCGCTCGCTGTTCGATCAGTGGCAGCAGCATCAGCGCACCTCCGTCCGCATTGACAAGGCCGATGCGGATGCGCTGTGGAGCCGGTTCTCCGCGGCCCGCTCGGAGTTCAGCCGCAGCCGCCGCAAATGGGCCCAGGAGCGCGACGCCGAGCAGCAGCGCGCCAAGGCCGCCAAGGAAGCCATCGTCAAGGAGGCCCAGGAGCTGAAGGATTCCACCGCCTGGGGCGAGACCTCCCGCAAATTCAACGATCTGATGAATCGCTGGAAGGCCGCGGGCCGCGCCGGACGCGCCGAGGACGATGCGCTGTGGGCGAGCTTCCGCGAGGCGGCGGACGTATTCTTCGCCGCGCGCCAGGCGGATCGCGATCAGACTTTGTCCGACGAAAAGGAGAACCTGGCCAAAAAGCTCGAACTGCTGACCAAGGCCGAGGCCCTGCTGCCGGTCAGCACCGAAGCGGAGGCCAAGAAGGCCCGCGAAGCCCTGGCCGACATCCAGGAGGAATGGGACCAGATCGGTTACGTCCCGCGCGATGAGGTTCGTCGCATCGAAGGCCGTCTGGACGCCGTCGACCAGGCCATCAAGGCCGTGGAGGACGCCGTGTGGACGCAGCACGATCCGGAAACCGACGCACGCAAGTCCAGCTTCGAGGTCCAGCTCAACGCCCAGCTCGCGGAACTGGATCAGAAGATCGCCGCCGAGTCGGATCCGAAGAAGAAGGCCGCGCTTGAAGCCGAGAAGGCCACCAAGGAGCAGTGGCTGAACGCCATCAAGTAAGCTTCTTCGGCTACGGACAAGAAGCGCGAGGGGCGCCATTTCACGTGGATGGCGCCCCTCGCCGTATTCTCGATGGGTTGCATAGGCGGACGATGGACCACGCCCAAACCAAGCGAAGAATCCCGTTCCGACGCCTGCCCCCCTACCTCATCTGACGCAGGCGCGGCTCGGTGGAGTCTTTGGTTCCGGTGATGCGATACACGTCGAACACCGCTTCGACCTTGCGCACCGCGGACAGGAGGGTGTTCAGATGCTGCGGATCCGCCATCTCAAAGGTGAACTGGCTGGTGGCCACGCGATCACGTCCGGTGGCGATGGTGCCCGAAATGATATTCACGCCATGATCGGAAAGCACCTTGGTCACATCGGACAGCAGATGGGGACGGTCAAGCGCCTCGACCTGGATCTTGACCATGAAGCTGCCCTTGGTGTTGGTCCAGGCGACATCCACCACACGCTCGGGTTGACGCCTCTTCAGGTCGATCATGTTCTGACAATCGGTACGATGCACCGAGACGCCCTGATTACGCGTGATGAAGCCGATGATGTCGTCCCCGGGCACCGGCGTGCAGCAGCGGGCCAACTTGACCCACACATCGCCCACGCCCTTTACGGAGATGCCCAACGAACTCGTGGTGGTTTTGGTGCGTTCAACCTGCCTGAGTGGAAGGGCCTCCTGTTCGACCTCGGCATCCACCTCATCGGCGCCGGCGTCCTTCACCAGTCGTGAAATGACGTTCTGCGTGGAGATCTGCCCATCACCGATCGCGGCGAACACGGCGTCGCCGTTCGCAAAATTCAGCTCATAGGCAATGCCGACCAAAGCCTCGGGAGTCAGCAGCGTGGTGATGGGCAGATTGCGCTTGCGCATCGCGCGGGTCAGCTCGTCACGCCCCTCCTCGATGGCCTCGCTGCGACGCTCCTTGGAGAACCATTGGCGAATCTTGTTGCGGGCCTTCGGACTTTTGACGAAGCTCAGCCAGTCACGCGAAGGACCGGCGTTGTCGGATTTGGAGGTGAGCACCTCAACGGTGTCCCCGTTCTCCAGCTTGGTGTCGAGCGGCACCAGACGACCATTGACGCGCGCGCCCATGGTACGGTGGCCGACCTCGGTGTGCACCGCATAGGCGAAGTCGATCGGCGTGGCGTCGGCGGGCAGCGAGACGATCTTGCCCTTCGGCGTGAACACATACACCTCGGCTGACCCGAGATCCTCCTTCAGCGACCCCAAGAACTCGTTGGAGTCCGGGGTCTCCGACGTCCAGTCGGCAAGCTGCTGAATCCACTTGAGATTGTCGGCCTCGCTCGGCTCCTGATGCTCACGCTGCCGATCCGCCTTGTCGGGGGCGCTCAGCGCACGGCCCGCCTGACCGTTCTCCTTGTACTTCCAATGCGCCGCGATGCCGAATTCGGCGCGACGATGCATATCCCAGGTGCGGATCTGGATTTCCACGGGTTTGCCGCCGGGACCCACCACGGTGGTGTGCAGGGACTGGTACATGTTGAGCTTGGGCATCGCAATGTAGTCCTTGAACCTGCCCGGAACCGGATTCCAGCGGGCATGCACCGCGCCAAGGGCCGCATAGCAGTCCTGAATCGTGTCGACGATGATGCGCACGCCGACCAGATCATAGATATTGGCGAAATCATGACCACGCACGATCATCTTCTGATAAATGGAGAAATAGTCCTTCGGGCGGCCGGTCACATACCCCTTGATGCCCTGCGCGTCGAGATCCTCGTTGATCTCGGCCAGAATCTGCTTCAGATACACCTCGCGCTGGCCCGCGCGACGTGCCACCAGCACCACGATTTCGTTGTAGATCTTGGGATAGAGCACTTTGAAGCTCAATTCCTCAAGCTCGGTTTTAATGGCGTTCATGCCGAGCCGATTCGCCAGCGGCGCGTATACGTCCAGCGTTTCGCGCGCCTTGCGCTGCGCATTGGACGCCTTCACATACCGCCAGGTTCTGGCGTTGTGCACTCGATCGGCCAGCTTGACCACCAAAACACGCACATCGCGGCTCATGGCCACCACCATCTTGCGAATGGTTTCGGCCTGGGCCAGATCGCCGTATTCCATCTTCGAGAGCTTGGTGACCCCATCCACCAAACCCGCCACGGTATCGCCGAATTCCTGACGGCACTCGTCAAGCGTGTAATCGGTGTCCTCCACCGTGTCGTGCAGCAAGCCGGCCGCCACCACAACCGGTCCCATGCCAAGATCGGCGAGAATCTGCGCAACCGCCAGCGGATGAATGATGTAGGGTTCGCCGGATTTACGGCGCTGCGGGGCGTGCTGCTTCACCGCACGGGCATAGGCACGTCGCAGAATCGACAGATCCTCCCCCGGATGGTGGGCCTCGCATACCCGCCAAATGGGCAGCAGCGGATTCAACGGATCGGAACTGATCTCACATCCCAAGGCACGAGACGAGAAATCCTCGGGCTTGGCAGCTTTCATATCTCCTGCGACATCGCCAGGCATCATTCCCTCCTCGCTTCTCGGTGCTACCATCCTACGCCATCCATCGCGGAATCGGACGCGTCGCTTGTCATCAGCCGAACCAACGCAGCCGACCTGTCAACCGGTCCCTCAGCCGGCCACTCCCGTCGAGCCAAACCCTCGCTCGGCGCGATCCGACCCGGGCAGCGTCCGCGCCTCGATGAAGGATGCCTCCACATATCGCTGGATCACCAGCTGGGCGATCCGATCCCCCTTACGGAAAACCGCGGTGTGCTCCGGATCCAGATTAATGAGCGGTACCTTGATCTCTCCGCGGTATCCGGCGTCGATGGTGCCGGGCGCGTTCAGCACGGTCACACCCTGCTTGACCGCCAGACCGCTGCGCGGATGCACCAGCGCCACGTAACCGGCCGGCAATGCGATCGCGATGCCCGTGGGCACCAGTGCTCGCTCGAATGGCCGAAGCTCGAAATCCTCGACGGTTTTCAGATCCGCACCGGCGTCGCCGGCATGCGCATAGCGCGGACGGACATCCGCATCGTCACGCAACGCCTTGACGAGCACCTCGGTGGTTTCCGGCTCGTTGTAGCTCTCGTCGACTGCCATATCAGGCGGCACACTCCTCGCAGACGGGCTGACCGTCGTCAGTGGTGTAGGCGAGCTGGCTGCGATGCTTCACCAGAAAGCATTCCGAGCAGATGAACTCGTCGCCCTGCATCGGAATCACGGTGACCGAAGCGTCCTCGTTGCTCAGGTCGGCGCCCGGCAGTTCGTAGTCCTCCGCGATGGCGTTCTCATCGTCGTCGATATCGCTTGACGAGTTCTGCGCGGACTTGCCCAGAGCCTGCAACGACTCCTCGTCCTCATCCTTGTTGCGTGGCGAATCATAATCCTGCGCCATTGTGTCCTCCTTTGCATACCAAATAACCATGACTTGTACTGCGCCATAGGATACACGATTTGAAATACTCGTAAAATGCGACACGGTACGGCACAATAGAATTAACGGACTTTTCTTGGAGGAGTGGTGCAGAGCATGCGTGAAGAACCATTGAACCTAGCGCGTCTCGACCATGTCAGCGATGCCGGTGACTTGGTGTTCGAGGCGATGAACAGGCATTTCACCGTCCGTATCGACGACGAGCTGGAACGTGCCATTTTGGAGGCCAAGCAGGTCAGAAGCGAGCTGATGGGCACGCCATCGCCGCAGGCCTCGTCCGCGCTGCCGATTTCCCGGATCCAGTCAATGATCCGAGCCGGCGTCAGCCCGGAGAACATCGCGGAGCAGTTCAATGTGGCGCAGGCCCTGGTGCGTCGCTTCGCCGCCCCGGTGGAGACCGAGAAGAAATACGCCATCGACCAGTTCCTGTCGATGCCCACCAGCAAAAGCGCCAAAAACCCGCGGTCGCATGCCGAGATCATCGCCGAGGCGCTGCAGACCTCGCGCATCGGCATGGACCAAATCACCTGGAAGGCGACGCGCCGGAATCATGAGCCGTGGCGCATCCAGGCCGCATTCGACGCCGCGGGACGCACCATCAGGGCCGACTGGTCATGGAACATGCGCGACAACACCGTGGTGTCGCTGAATGTTGCCGCCAAGCGACTGCTCGGCGAGCCCACCGACACCATGGCGGGATCCGCCTTTCTCGCAAAGCAGTCGGACGATATGGCATCCGGACGTCCAACCGCGGCAAGCCGCCCCTCTTCCCCTGCCTCTTCGTCCCAACGGCCCGACACCGACATCTCCCCCGCCGCTGCGACCGCATCCGCCTCGGACGCCGCTGAATCCGCGGCAACCACGACGGGAACCCGAGGCGCGGCAAGCGGCAGCCCGCTGACCAACTGGCTCTACGGCACACCGTCGGCCCACCCAAACGCCGAGAAGCGCATCACCGACACCGACACCATTGCGGCCGACGCCGGAACGTCCGCCGACGCCGCCGGATCCGCATCGCCGGATGCGGATCACACGGCATCCCGGCACGATGAGGCCGCCTCCGCTGCGGCGCCGGCCTCATCGAAGACCTTTGCCGACAAGCAAACCCAGACGACCGCCTCCGCCGGCGCAACCCGTGCGCATGGCGACGGGCAGAAAAAGCGGTCGGGGCGCTCGGCGGTGCCCAGCTGGGACGAGATACTCTTCGGCGAATAGGTCCCGGCGAATAGGACGATCAGCCAAGCACCGTCCAGAACGGGCTGGCCACCCGACCGACGTCTCAGGCCTGGTCGATCAGACAGGGAATCTCCATCTCCAGCATGGTTTGCGAGCCATGCACACTGGGCAGATGGGTGGCCTTCTCATTCTGGATGCGCGAATCCACTATCGTGACGCTGCCGGCGGCCTGAACCAGCACATCGCCCAGCATGGGCCTCACCCTCGGATCAACCGGCCCGTAGACGCCCTGCGACACGGCATCGTCGACGAGGCGCACCCGGGCCGCATCCTCCAACCGGCGCCGCCACCGAGCCGCGATGTCACGGGGATCGACGCCGTCGTCGGCGTACAGCATCAGCGAGCGCGGCTCACCCCCGACCATCGACACCCCCTGCCGCAACTGCGGCTCGTCGGCGATGTCGATACGCCGCCCGGGGTCCGCGGTGATCATGCCGTGGTCGGCGACGATGACGATGAGCGTGCCCTTGGGCGCCATCCGGCGCAATTGGGCCAGCTGGGCGTCGATCCGCTCAAAGGCGCCGATCCACCGATCGGAGTCCCAGCCGTAGTTATGACCGACCTTATCGGCATCGCGGATATAAAGATATGTCAGACCAGGCGTCCGGGCCGCGCGGCATGCTGCCTTGATGCGCTCCGACGGCAGTGTGCCGCCCAGATACTCGCTGCCCCGCAGCGCGGCTTCGGTCAGCGGCGATGCGGCGAATTTCGGCAATCCGGAACTCGTGGCGCGCACCTGCCGAGCCTGCAGCAGCTCGAACACGGTGGGCTGCCGCTGCAGATCATGAGGCGGGATCGCATGCTTGAACTGGATAAGCTGGCTGAGCTCCCCGGTCACGGTATTGCGTTGCGTATAGCCGGCCATGCCGGTCAGCCCGGGGCAGGTTCCGGTGCCGAACACCCCCATGGCGGCGACCGTGGTGCTGGGAACGCAGGTGTCGATCGGCCGCTGGTTCACTGAATCGCTCATCAGCGAGCGCAGATACGGCGCGTGGCCGAGACGCATGGCGAGATTCCAGAATCCCAAACCGTCGACCAATACCACGATGGCGGATTTCGCATCGGGAAAATGCAGGGCCCGCTGCAATGCCGCGGGATCGTGGTGCACCGCGGTGGGAACCGGATGCCCTATGGCGCAGCTCAGCGCCGGCAACACTGCCGATAGGTGCCGGGCGCCGCCCCGGGTGGAATCGTCATCCCCATACTTCACGTCCGACGTCAACTGCAACAGGTCATTCATATCCGGCATTTCGATTCCCATGCATTCCATTCAAGCACTTGGCAGCCGTGAAGGCGGCACCCAACGCGCGAAAGCGGCGAAAACCGCCGACGAATCGGCACGGGGCGGTTGCGCTCGACCGATTCCGCGGAATCCCCGAATGGGACATTGGGCATAAGACACGGTAAAATAGGCGAGTTTGAGTCAAGAAACGGGGAGTCGCACGTATGGCAACGCATCGCAAACCGGCCGCGCCGGCCTATGATCCGCGTACGGTGAAGGAGCACATCGTCGAAACGCCACTGAACGAGGAGATGAGCAAGTCGTTCCTCGAATACGCGTATTCGGTGATTTACGCGCGAGCGCTGCCGGACGCCCGCGACGGTCTCAAGCCCGTGCAGCGACGCATCGTGTACCAGATGGGCGCCATGAATCTGACGCCCGACCGACCGTATATGAAATCCGCCCGCGTGGTCGGCGAGGTGATGGGCAAGCTGCATCCGCATGGGGATTCGGCCATTTACGAAGCCATGGTGCGTCTTGCCCAGCCCTTCGCCATGAGACTGCCGCTGGTGGACGGCCACGGCAATTTCGGTTCCCTGGATGACGGGCCCGCGGCCTCCCGATACACCGAGGCCAGACTCGCCCCGGCCGCCCTGGGCATGAACGCCGACATCGACCAGGACACGGTGGATTATGTTCCCAACTACGACAACAAGCTCAAAGAGCCTACTGTGCTGCCCAGCGCCATCCCCAACCTGCTGGTCAACGGCGGTTCCGGCATTGCGGTGGGCATGGCGACGAACATGCCGACCCACAACCTCGGCGAGGTCATCAACGCCGCCAAATATCTGATGGCGCATCCCGACGCCACGCTTGAGGAGCTCATGCGCTTTGTGCCCGGTCCGGACCTGCCCGGCGGCGGGATCATCGTGGGCCGCACCGGCATTCGCGAGGCCTATGAGACCGGGCGAGGCGTGTTCACCACACGTTCGGCGACGCATGTCGAAAACGTCACGGCCAGGAAAAAGGCCATCGTCGTTACCGAACTGCCGTTCATGGTTGGCCCCGAACGCGTCCTCGAACGCATTTCGGAGGGCGTGAAGTCACGCAAGCTCGAGGGGATCTCCGGCGCGATCGATTTGACGGACCGCCATAACGGCACCCGGCTGGTCATAGAGATCAAAACCGGGTTCGACCCCAACGCCGTGCTGGCCCAGTTGTTCAAGCACACGCCGCTGCAGGACAATTTCTCCATCAACAATGTGGCGCTGGTGGACGGGCGCCCGCATACCATGGGACTGAAGGAACTGCTCTCGGTATGGATCGACCATCGCCGCACGGTGGTCCGCAGACGCAGCGAGTTCCGCAAGGACAAGGCGCTGGAACGGCTGCATCTGGTCGAGGGTCTGTTGCTCGCCCTGATCGACATCGACGAGGTCATTCAGGTGATCCGCACTTCGGATGACGCGGATAGCGCCAAAACCCGCTTGATGGCGGTATTCGACCTCGACGAGACCCAGGCGCAGTACATCCTCGATCTACGCCTGCGCCGACTGACCAGGATGAGTCGCGTTGAGCTTGAAGCCGAACGCGACGATCTCAAACGGCAGATCGAGCAGCTGGACGCGATTCTGGCTTCCTCTGAAGAGCTGGACCGCGTGGTCGTTGCCGAAATGGACGAGGCCGCCGGCAAATGGGGTACTCCCCGACGCACGGTGATTCTCGACGCCGATGAGACGGGTACGCTCACACCCGTTCAGGCACAGGGCGAATCCGGTGTGCCCACATCCGCGCTGGAGGCCGCCCGCGCCGTCAGTTCGGTATCCGACGCCGCCGATGCCGCGGCGGCCGCTGCAGCCGCAAAGAAGGCCGGCGAGGACGAAGTCGCTTCGGCGATGCTGCAGATGGCCGACGAACCGTGCGTGGTGATGATGAGCGCCTCGGGTCTGATCGCCCGGACGACGCCCAGCGCCATGGATGTATGGAATTCACGGTCCGCCGCCGACGGCCGCGTCGCCGAGGATACGATCACTTCGATCTTCGCCACCACCACGCGTGCAATCTACGGTTTGGTGACGTCGGCCGGACGTCTGGTGCTGGCCCATGTAGCCGACCTGCCGTCAATCGCCGCTTCGACGGTGCTGTCGGCGGCCGGCGGCGTAAAGGCCGACGAGCTGATAACCATGACGGAAAACACGGACGCCGTCCCCGGCGAGCATGTGGTCACCGCGGTGTCCATGGCCGCCGGCGCCGCCCCCCTGGCCATCGGTACGCGCAACGGCGTGGTGAAGCGTTGGAACCGCGAAGCTCCGACCACGATGGATTCCTGGCCCGTTATCGATCTGAAGGACGGCGACACCGTAATGTTCGCGGCACCCGCCGCCGACGACGACCGGTTGGTATTCATTTCATCCGATTCGTCGCTGCTGACGTTCGCGGCCTCGAATGTACGCCCGCAGGGTCGCACCGCCGCGGGCATGGCGGGCATCAAACTCGCCGTCGGCCAGCATGTGGCGACGTTCAACGTCGTTCCTTCCGGCAAGATCGCCTGGACCTACGAGGAAGGCGACAATGGTCTGACCAGTGCGTCCGGAGCCGTGGTGCTGACCGTGGCGGGGGACGCCGACGCCTTGCCCGGAACCGACAATGGCGCGGCCAAAGTCACACCGCTCGAGATGTACCCCACCAAGGGACGCGCCACCGGAGGCGTACGATCCCAGCGTTTTCTCAAAGGCCAGAATACCGTGCTGCTGGCGTGGGTGGGCGCATATCCGCTGCATGCGACCACCGAGGGCGGCACTCCGGTCGAGCTGCCCAAGCCGGATATGCGCCGTGACGGTTCGGGCGCCGATCTGGCCAATCCGATCGCGTTTGTGAGCTGAGACGTTGCATGGCATCAACAGTCAGCTGATGTCATTCTGCGGTATCGAAGGCGCTGATACGGCGAGAGATGGCGGAGACATACCAGCCGCGTGCCATCTCGTCGAACACGGCTAGCGATACAGGGTCATGCCTTGAGGTGTGGGAGTGAAGCCGGCCTGGTGCAGGGCGCGCGTCCAGGGATTGCGAATGCCGCAGGGCCGGCCGTTGACATCGCCGATGGTAACGGATCCCGTAGGAATGCGCTGCAACGTATATGCCAGCTCGTGCAGCGCCGGAGCGGCGTCATCACCCCAGATCGTCAGATGCCTGGCCTTGGGCGCGGCGAAAACCGCCGGGGCGCCGTCTTTGAACACCACGATGGAGCCGTCGCGACGCGCCGGTTTGGCGGCACCTTCGGGCAATGGCGGCCATGCAACCGCGGAACCGGCAAGCGAGGCGGGATCAAGCGCGGAAACCGCGACCGGATCCTGACGCCGTCCGTCATCAGCGGCAAAGCGAGAGGCAAAGCGACGCAGCTCGTCCACAGTGTCCTTGGCTGCGAACTGTGCGGCGCCAAAACCTTGCACGAACATGCCACGAACCACCAGCCCATGCTCTTCCATGCGTCTGAGCACCGGGTACAGTGCGGAGAATCCGCCGGGAATCCCCTCATGATCGATCAGTGGCTGTGCGATTACGCCATAGCGGTCCAACAGGGTTTCGACACGGGCAATGGCGGATTGCTCCGCACTTGCCGGATTGCCGCACACGGCCATCCACAGACCACCCATTGACGCGGGTCTGGTTGGCGCAGGTCCGGAATCGAATCGGCCGTAGGCTCGCAAGCGCCGCCGCATGCCGGCTGAGGTATGCGGAGCCCGAATCGCGCCATTCAGTGCCCGGACCGGCGACAATGAGCTATTCGTCACGGCCCCCTGCCATACCAATGACCATAAGGCCTGTTCGAATTGGCCGTTTGACCATGCTTTGGCCACGATCTCACCGGTGCGTTCGTCCACGTCGGGGGCGATCTCGTTCCATCGTTGCCGAACGCGGTCGGCAAGCTGATCCGCCCGATACGCGCCTCCGGATGCCATCACATCGAGAATGACATCCGGCAAAGTCCCCGTACCCGCGTCCTTGCAAGCCGGCCATGATGAGTCATCGCCGCGCAGCCAGATCGAATCAGCGGTATAGAACGATATGGTGCCAGCTTCGCCGACTTTGCCGGTGCCGTTGCCAGCGCCAACCCAGATGATTCCGCCGGCCGACAGCAGCTCATCCAAATCCGCGGACCGGTAATCCCTGACTCGCGCCGGAAACACACTGGTCTCCCAGACCTCGAGCGACAACGCCACGCCTTCCAGCTGTTCGATGACGCGCAGCAGACCGTCCGCCCCCTCATAGCGTTCCGAGCCAACCGAACCGACGCCCTGGCGATCCAGCAGAAACGACTGATACACGTTTTGGCCTACCGGGCGAATCGCCTTGCGCGCATTGCTGAGGGACAGGGCGCGAATGCGGCGGAACACCTCGACGTGCATCCACTGGTCCGTCGAAGCGTCGTGAGTGAAACGCCCATGCAGCACATCACCACGGGATGCGAGATCATCCAGGGTATGGACAACGGCGGCCGCATCAAAGCCCAATGCGCTGATTGCGTCATCCGCCGAGAACGGGCCGTGCGTTTTGGCATACCGGGTGACGCGCCCCACAACATCGTCACAGGCCAGGTCATTCCAGAACGTATGGGACGCCAGCCGCCGTTCAACCTCATCGATGGCTTGAGCGTCCAGTACCGGCGACATATCGTCGGAGCCGAGCAATCGTTCCAACGCCTGTGGATCCACCGACAGCAGCTGCGCGCTGCGCTCGGCCTGCGGCACGTCGTATTGGTACATCACCTGTCCCATGCAGCCGAACAGCAGGTTCTCGGCAAACGGCGACGGCTGCTTGGTCTCAACGACGCTCAGCGCCACTGCGCCATCGTTGAGACGACCCATCAGCTCGCGCAACGACGGCAGGTCGTACACATCCTGCAGGCATTCGCGTGCGGTTTCCAGCAGGAGCGGGAAATTCCGCCGGGTTCGGGCGGCGCCGAGCAATTGGGAGGCTCGCAGTCGCTGTTGCCACAACGGCACGCGTTTGCCCGGACTCCTGCGGGGCAGGAACAATGATCTGGCGGCGCATTCGCGGAATCTGGCGGCAAACAGCACCGATTCGCCAACCTGCATTTCAACGTCACGCACAATATCATCCGGGTCGAAAACGACCAACTCCCGCAGATCACCCTGCATGCTCACGCCATCGGGCAATCGGAGGACAATGCCGTCGTCGGCGGCGCAGATCTGGCCATCGAATCCGTAGCGCTGTCTGATGCGATGCGATATGGCCATGGCCCATGGCTCATGCACACGCCGACCAAATGGCGAATGCACAATAACACGCCAGTCACCCTCCTCATCGGGGCACTGTTCGACGATCAGAACTCTGTCGTTTGGAACGGCGCCGGTGGCGGCGCGCTGCTCACGCAGCAGCTGGGCGAGGTTGGCCGTGGCGTTGCCGTCCAGCCCATCCGCCTGCAACCGTTGAAAAAACGCCAACCCGAATTCTCCACCGCCATCACCAGGGTTCGTCTGCAGCGCGGCTTCGGCGCTGCGCAGAAAATCTCCGATCGCCCGCCCGAATTCAGCGCCACGGCCCGCACCCTCACCATGCCAGAACGGCAGCCGTGCGGTACGCCCGGGCGCCGGGGTGACTACAACGCGGTCGCGTGTGATCTCCTTGATCTGCCATGTCGACGTGCCCAGCGTAATGACATCGCCGACGCGCGATTCATAGACCATCTCCTCATCCAACTCGCCAACGCGACGGGGGCCCTTGCCGGCCTCGGCCTCGGGCAGCACCACCGTATAGAGCCCACGGTCCGGAATCGTGCCGCCGGAGGTGACGGCCAGCCGTTGCGCGCCGGGGCGGGCGGCAATGCGGCCCGTTTCCTCGTTCATCATCAGAGGCGGCCGAAAGGCGGAGAAATCCTCGGTGTTGTAGGCGCCGGTCATCATATCCACCACCGCGTCGAAATCCCCGCGCGCCAGGGTGGCGAATGGCGCGGCGCGGCGGATCAGACGATACCAATGATCGTCGTCCAAGTCCTCCATGGAGGCCGCCGCCACGGTGTGCTGGGCGAGAATATCGAGTGGACTGCGAGGCATGGCGACCGCCTCGATGTCGCCGGCGCGCATCGCCTCCACACTGGCGGTCGCACCGATGATCTGCTCGCGAGTCAGCGGATAGAACAACGCATGCGAAACGCCGCCCACACGATGGTCGGCACGCCCCACACGTTGCAGACCACTGGCCACGCTCAGGGGCGGGGCGATCTGGATCACCAGATCGACCGAGCCCATGTCAATGCCGAGTTCCAGGCTGCTGGTCGCCACGACGCAGCGCAAACGCCCCCGTTTCAGATCCTCTTCGATGCGCTTGCGCCTGTCCTTCGACACGGAGCCGTGATGCGCCATGGCGATGACATCACCATCGTTATGCGAGCCAACCAGCATAGTGGTGGATCCGACTACGGCGTCATAGTGTTTGGCGAAGTTCTCGTGGCCCTCCGGCGACCCCATCTCTCGCGAGACGGGCAATGGCCCATGGGATTGCCCGGCATTCCCCACACGCTGCGTATAGAGGTCGTTCAGCCGGGCGGTGAGTTTCTCCGCCAAGCCACGTGAATTGACGAACACAAGCGTGGTGCGATGGGCCAGCACTTCATCAAGCACGCTGCTCTCGATCGCCGGCCATATCGAACCGCCCGAACCATCCGAAGACGCGCCCATGCCGCCTGCGAGACGCCCCGCATCCGACAATGACAGATCCTGCATGTCGGGCAACGGCTCGACGAGCTTGACATCCATCGTCGGCGACATGCCCGCATTCACCACGTCGATCTGTTGAGCGCCGCCCACGAATCGGGCGATCTCCCCAACCGGACGCACCGTGGCCGACAGCCCGATGCGCTGCACATGGCTGACGGCGCCGTGAGCGTCGGCGTCGACCGGGAGTCCCAGCTTTTCACCGCCAATCAGCGCATCCAACCGTTCCAGGCTCACAGCCAGATGCGCACCTCGCTTGGTTCCCGCAATCGCATGCACCTCATCGACGATCACCGTGGTCACCGTGCGCAAGATCCTGCGCGCCTTGGATGTCAGCAGGAGATACAACGATTCCGGAGTGGTGACGAGAATATCCGGGGGATGGGAGACAATGCGCCGCCGCTCATCGGCGGGGGTATCGCCGGAACGTATGGCGACCGTGACGCGAAGCGGGCTGCCGGACTCTTGGGCGATGCCCTCCAGCGGACGCATCAGGTTCCTTGCCACGTCCGCGCCCAGCGCCTTGAGTGGTGAAACATACAGCACGCTGACACCGCGCGCGGAAGAGCGGCCGCTTGCCAGCCTGCCTGATTGGGGCGGATCGTCTTCCGCTGCGCGCTGCATCAGCCCGTCTATGGCCGACAGGAACGCGGCCAGGGTTTTGCCCGACCCCGTAGGCGCGAGAATAAGCGCATTCCGGCCAGTTGCTATGACGGGCCAAGCCTTGCTTTGCACATCGGTGGGCCCGGCAAACGCATGCTTGAACCACGCCCGCGTGGGCTTCGCAAACAGATCCAAGCAATCGTACATATGTTCGATTATGGCGTTTGGGCATGACAACCGCCCCGCCGGCGGCCCGGCCCGCCCCACTCAACCGGCGAAGCGGTCCACCACCTGTCGCGCGGTTCCGTACGAGGCCTGAGCGCCATACCCCGTCGCCGCGTAGGCGGACACATACGAACCCAACCGAGCGGACTGGGCAAGCGTCAGACCGGCCGCAAGCCCGGCGAGAATCGTTCCCATAAACGAGTCGCCACAGCCGGTGGTGTCCACCGCAGGCACACGCACCGGCGCAATGCGATGCTTCACCTCGCCGTCAAACACCATGGAGCCGTCGCCGCCCAGCGTGATCACCGAACGCGAAAAACCGAACTGAGCCATGCGATGCGCCACCTCATCCCAGTCCAGCCCGGCTCCGCCACTCGCATCCATCGAGGCGACGCCCAACAGCCGAGCCGCCTCATGTTCGTTCACGAGCAGAATATCCGCATCCTCCACCAACTGCGCAGGCAGCTCGGCGACGAACGGCGAATCGTTCAGCAGCACCGTCGCCCCCGCCTCATGGGCGACATGCGCGGCAGCGACCACCGTGTCCATCGGGCTTTCCAGGCACAGGCCAAGCACCGAAGCCGCGGCCAGCGCCTCTCGATGCCGTTCGATGTAGTCCACATCCACCAAGGCATTCGACCCGGGCGAGTACACAACGGTGTTCTCGCCGCCGGTCTCCACGGTAATCATCGTGGTTCCGCTGGGCCCCTCGGCATGCCTGACCTGCGACGTATCGACGCCGGCGTCTGCGAGACGGCCAAGCAGAAAATCGGCGTTGTCATCGGACCCCACGGCGCCATACATGCGCACACAGGCACCGAGCAGCGCCGCGCTCGCCGCCTGGTTCGCGGATTTTCCACCAGGCAGGATCCGCAGCGGACCGCCGTTCACGGTCTCCCCCGGCCCCGGCAGACGGTCCGCCGTCACGGTATAGTCGGCATTCATCGACCCTACGATCGCCACGGAACGTTCCGTTGTTCCCAGTCCCAACAGGCGCGCGCTCAAAGCCTCATTCATGAGACCCATTGTCGCCCGCCCCGCAGACCGAGCGCAACCGCTCGTGCATCACCGTCATCAGCACCAGCAACAGCAGCACATACCAGGGGAACAGCTCGGCGGAAACATATTGGGCAATCAGGCCGAATACCGGCGGCATGGCGAGAGACCCGAGGTAGGCGCTGGCCATCTGCACACCGATGATCGCCTGCGAGCGCTCCTTGCCAAAGTATCCCGGCGTGGAATGAATGATGCACGGGTAGATGGGAGCGCAGCCAAGTCCAATCATGATCAGGCCGACCAGCATGCCATAGGTGCCCGGCAACGGCAGCAGCATCACGATGACGCCGCACAGCAATACGGCCTGCCCGATTCGAATCATCGCGGGATCGGAAAACCTCATCGTCATGAAACCGCTCAGCGCCCTGCCGACGGTGATGCCGACGAAGAACAGCCCTCCCCAGCGCGCCGCCACGGAGGCGTCCACACCCTTGCACAGCGTCATATAGGTGCTGGCCCACAGTCCGGCGCTCGATTCCAATGCGCAATAGCAGAAGAACATCACAAAGATCTGTCTGGCACCGCGAATCGCGAGAATCCGGCCAAAACCCAATGACTGGCGCGAATCGTTGGGCGTCCGACCGCCCCGATCAGCACGATCCACCCAGTCCGCACGAGAACGGCCATCCTCGCGCGTTTTCCACAGAGGCAGACTCAGCACGAGCACTGCGGTCAGCGCGATCTGGATGAACGCAATGGATCGATATCCCCCCTGCCAGCCATGGTCCGAAGCCAGGGCGAAGCCCATGATATAGGGCCCCGCCGAGGCGCCCAAGCCCCACATGCAGTGCAGCCAGCTCATATGGCGGCTTTCGTAGTGCAGCGCCACGTAGTTGTTCAGGGCCGCGTCCACGCCACCCGCGCCCAATCCATACGGAACCGCCATAGCCAGCAGTATCCAGTAGTTCGGGGCCAGCGAAAAGCCGAACAACGCCACGGCCGTCATCGCCACGGATACCACGGTGACCCTGCCGGTCCCGAAACGCAGGGTAAGACGGTCGCTCAGCAGCGCGGAGCAGATGGTGCCGACGGAAATGATCGTCGACACGCCACCCTGCCACGACACCGGCACGCCAAACTCACCCACCATGGTGGGCCATGCGGAACCAAGCAGCGCATCCGGCAGGCCAAGTGAAATAAACGCGCAGTAGATTACGGCAAGCAACAGGCTGGTCACTGGTTCACCCCACGCCTCGAACGTCGACGGCGCCGATCAGGTGTCTATCTTCGAACGGTCGAAATCGTCCGCGTTGTCGACGATGAACTGTTTTCGGGGCGGCACATCGTCGCCCATGAGCAGCGAGAACATCCCGCTGGCTTGAGCGGCATCCTCCATACGGATCCGTCGAAGCATTCGCGTGCGCGGATCCATGGTGGTGTCCGCCAACTGGTCCGCATCCATTTCACCCAAACCCTTATAGCGCTGGATATCAGGGTTGTAGCCGATGCGTCCGGCATCAAGATCGGCGAGCTTGGCGGCGAGCTCATCATCCGAATAGGTGTACACGTATTCACCCTTATGCGAGCCGGTCAGCGCGATGCGGTGCAGCGGGGGCACGGCGGCATACACATAGCCATGCTCGATAAGAGGCCGCATATACCGGTAGAACAGGGTGAGCAACAGGATGCGGATGTGGGCGCCGTCGACATCGGCATCGGTCATCATGATGATCTTGTGGTAGCGGGACTGGCTGATGTCGAAGCTCGCGCCGGACCCCGCGCCAACCACCTGGATGATCGCCGCGCATTCCTTGTTGTTCAGCATCTGGCTGATCGACGCCTTCTGCACGTTGAGGATTTTGCCTCGAATGGGCAGCAGGGCCTGGAATCCCGCATTGCGGGCGGCTTTGGCGGTGCCCAGCGCCGAGTCGCCCTCGACGATGAACAACTCGGCCACATCGTCGTTGCCCGGCTGGCAGTCAGACAACTTGGCGGGCATGGAAGCGGATTCGAGCGCGTTCTTCCGCCGGGTGACCTCCTTGGTCTTGCGCGCCTGGATGCGGGCGTGCATCTCGCCGACGATCTTTTCGAGCACGCGACCGGACTGCTCTTTGAACCCGCGCTTGGAACCGGTGATCATCTCCCCGAACTGCCTGTCGGTCAGCCTGGTCACAATCGGCTTGACCTGCGCAGTGCCCAGCACGTCCTTGGTCTGCCCCTGGAACTGCGGCTCGGCGATGCGCACGGTCACCACGGCCACCAGACCGGCCATGATATCGTCGCGCTCCACCTTCATGGCGGAATCCTTGAGGTTGACCTTCAGCTTGCGGGCATTGTCCTCGACCGCCTTGCGGATCTGCCTGGTGATGCCGTTGAGGAAACCGTCCACATGCATGCCGCCGCCGGGTGTCTCCACGACGTTCACGAAGCTGACCAGCGTGGTGTCATAACCATTGATCCACCGCAACGCGATATCGACGTCGCAGCTTCGCTCAATCTGCTGCGCGTGCAGCTCGCCGCCGGCGCCAACGGCCTGGGTCTCCTCCTGATAGGTGCCCCGGCCCTGAATGCGCCAGATGTCGGAAACCGGCTCGCCTTTGGAGAGAAAATCGACAAAATCCTTCACACCGCCCGTATGCAGGAACTCGGCGATGCGGGGATGATCATAGCTGACCTCCTCCAACATCGGGGAACCACCGTCCGGGGCCACGTCGGAAGGCATCTCCACGCCGTCCGATGCGACGGATCCGGCGACATCGACCGATTCCGCGGAAATCCTTGAATCCGCGGACGCGTCGCCATCCACCTCATGCACGTCATCGCCGCGTTCCCGCACATTCTCGTCAATGACGGTGATCTTCAGGCCGGGAACTAGGAAGCTGGTCTGGCGCACGCGGTCGACAAGCTGCTCATAGCTGAACACCGCGGTCTCGTTGAAAATCTCGGGGTCAAGCCAATACCGCACTCGCGTACCGGTGCGCTTCGGCGGGACCTTGCCGATAACCGCAAGCTCCGTCGGCCTGTTCTTGCGGGTGCGCTTGAAGGGATTGTCAGGGTGCCGATTCGCAGGATCACCGTCCTCGTCGTACACACCGGGATGCCCCTGATGGAACGCCATGTGGTAGGTTTTGCCGCCACGATCCACTTCGACGTCCAGACGCGAGCTCAGCGCATTCACCACCGAGGATCCGACGCCATGCAGCCCGCCAACCGCGGTATACGAAGAGTTGCCAAATTTCGCACCGGCATGCAGCTTGGTCATGACGACCTCAACACCCGTGAGCTTGGTCTTCGGCTCCACATCCACGGGAATGCCGCGGCCGTTGTCGGCGACCTCGACGGAGCCGTCGGCATGCAGCGTCACCACGATGTTGGTGCAGAACCCAGCCAACGCCTCGTCGACGGCGTTATCGATGATCTCCCACAGGCAGTGCATCAACCCCTGTGAATCGGTGGTGCCGATATACATGCCTGGACGCTTGCGCACAGCGTCCAGGCCCTCAAGGACGGCAAGGTCCTTGGCGCCGTATTCTTCCGTTGCCATATGCTCTTTTCAGTATGCAGTGATTATGCCCAACCGGTCGCCGACCATCGGCCCGGCGATCATTGATCCAGGAAGTCCCGAAGCGTTTGGGAGCGGGACGGGTGACGCAGCTTCGACATGGTCTTGGATTCGATCTGGCGAATGCGCTCACGGGTCACGCCATACACACGCCCGATATCGTCAAGCGTCTTGGGCTGACCGTCCTCAAGACCGTAGCGCATCTTGATGACACCCGCCTCGCGCGGGGACAGGGTCTCAAGCACCTGCTTGAACTGCTCCTGCAGCAGGGAGAAGGCCACGGCGTCGGACGGGGCGATGGCGTCGGTGTCCTCGATCAGATCGCCGAACTCCGAATCGCCGTCCTCGCCCAGCGGCGTATGCAGCGAAATCGGCTCACGGCCGTATTTCTGGACCTCCTGCACCTTTTCCACCGGCATGTCAAGCTCGCGGGCCAACTCATCCGGCGTGGGCTCACGGCCCAGGTCCTGCAGCATCTGACGCTGCACGCGGCTCAGCTTGTTGATCACCTCGACCATATGCACCGGCACGCGAATGGTACGGGCCTGGTCGGCCATGGCGCGGGTGATGGCCTGGCGAATCCACCATGTGGCGTAGGTGGAGAACTTGAAGCCCTTCTTCCAGTCGAACTTCTCCACGGCACGGATCAGACCGAGGTTGCCCTCCTGAATCAGATCAAGGAACAGCATGCCACGACCCGTATAGCGCTTGGCCAGCGACACCACCAGACGAAGATTCGCCTCCAACAGGTGGTCCTTGGCCTTCTTGCCATCGGCTGCAGCCCACTTGAGCTCGCGCTTGCGCTTGAAGTCCATGCCGTCGGACGTGGTGTCCAGCAGATGCTGCGCGTACAAGCCGGCTTCGATGCGCTCCGAAAGATCAACCTCCTGCTCGGCGTTCAGCAAGCTGACGCGGCCGATCTGCTTGAGATAGTCCTTCACCGGGTCAGCCGTGGCGCCGGCGGCGATCACGCGACGCTTCGGATTGCCCGAGGGGGTGAGGTTGTCGTCATCGTCATCGTCCCGTACGACGAACGCACCCTTGGCCTTCGGCACCTCCGTCTTGGGCTTGCGCTCCTCCTCGGCCTCGTCGTCATCGGGCCCGTCGTCTTCGTCGTCATCCGGGGAATCATCCAGATCATCGTCATCATCCAGATCATCACCGACCAGATCGTCATCCTCAAGCTGGTTGTCGACGTCGTCGGCGGTCGGCTCCTTGTCCGCATCGTCTCCGAGCTGATTGGCCGTGGCCTTCGCGTCGCCGTCAGCATCGGCGGCCTTCCTGCCCACGGCACCGTTTGCCGCGGACGAACGCCTGCGGGTGGAAGAAACGGATCCGCCTGTCACCTTACCTTTCCGCACGGTCTCCCCGGTCTCCTCCTTGGACCCGGCAGCGGCCTTCGCGGACTTCCTAGCAGTCTTGGCAGTTGTGCTTTTGCGAGCAGTGCTCTTAGTGGCCAATGTATCCTCCCAGCTCTTCCCGCCTGTGCCCGTATACCATACGGGCACACTTCTGGCAAGGGCAAATCGTCAACTGTACGAGTCAACCACGTTCCAAGGACGATTATTCCCAAAACGCATCAGAGCGACGTTTCGCGCCGGCGCGCACCGCCATGCCCCGGCACCGACGCAGCGGACGGCCCCACCCATGCCGGTGCAATGCCGTGCTCAAGAGCCGCCAGGACAATCAGCGCCAGGGTGCACCGTCCATCCATCGCAAGCGCACGCACGGCATATGCCCCCGCATGGATGTCGCCGACCCACCATAGAACATAGGCGATAACCGCCATGGGCTGCACTCCGTAGGCATCGGGAACCGATCGAACCATCTGAACCAGCATCCCCAATCCACGGGAGCATCGCGGCGCATCGGGCCTGCCTTCGGCGTCGTCGAAGGTCGAGCCCAGCACCCGCCCCAAATAGCTGGAGTTCGCCGGTCGATGGGGCCGCACCCCCAGTTGCATCAGACGCTCGCGATCCGTCTGCGCGGAAATCAGCGAAACGATCAAAGCGTCCCGCATCGACACCGCACCGCGCATGCCCACGGCAAGATATGCGATCGATTCACGGTCCAATCCGCGACGCCGGTTGTCCAGGCATGCCAGCCACGCATCCAGGGGATCGACGAACCATGTCATGTCAGCGGCTTCGGCCCCCATGTCGCGACGTCGATCACGAAACAACAACGTGAGCTCCTCAAGCTCCGCATCTTCAAAACGCTCGGAGTCATAATCGCACGACGAGTCCGCAACGATATCCGAGAACGCCGTGCATGGCCCATATCCCATGACGATTCCTTACCACCGCCATCCCCGTCCGGCGCCGACAGCGTCCGCCGGACGTCCCTTCCCGATCCCGGCGCGTCCTGCACACGCGCCATGACATCCACTATGCCAGAGCGGGCCCCGGCGGCACGGCGATCCCCGGCATGTGGCCGAACGTGCCCCTCGAAAACCCATTTCGGCGCGTCGCCGACGCAATCGCGGCGCAGCCCACATCCGACATCGTCCAGTGTGGATAATCTCATAGGTATGGAATTCACTGCAGACCCCGTAATCTTCGAACCACGCATCAAGCAGCTGGTAGCCGAATACGCTTCGAACCCACCGGACACCACCATTCCCCGCGCCTGCGCCCCCGTCATGAACGCCGTGACAGGCCAGGCCCTGCGATCCAGCGAGGGAGGCAAGCGGCTGCGAGCCCTGCTCACCCTCGCGTCCTACGATGCAGCGGAGAAGCAACCGGACACCGATCGCAACCGCACGGTCCGCCAGGCCGTCATCGACATGGCATGTGCGATCGAGGTGTTCCAAACCGCAGCCCTGGTGCATGACGACATCATCGACGATTCCGATTTGCGCCGCGGCAAGCCCTCCGCGCACCGCGCGCTCAAGGATGTCACCGCCGATCAGTCGCGCGCCGACAGCATCGGCAAGGGGCTCGGCATCATGCTGGGAGACCTGCTCGCCACGGCATCCGTGGCCATCGCCCGCAACGCCGCCAACTCGCTCAATAAGTCCCAGGCGGCGATGCGCGCGTTCCTCACCATGCACCGCGAGGTTGAAATCGGCCAGATACTTGACCTAGCGACCGAGGAGGTGCCGTTGGACAAGCCCGAGATGCTGGCGAGGACCTCGCTCAACGTCTTCCGCTGGAAAACCGCCAGCTACACCACCATCGCGCCACTTGAACTCGGCCTCATCGCGGCCGGCGTCAATCCCACCAAGGCGCGAGCGATCGCCGAATCCATCGGCGTCAGCCTTGGCCTGGCCTTCCAGCTCGCCGATGACCTGCTCGATGTGGTTGGGTCGAGCGCATCCACCGGCAAGCCGGTGGGCGGCGACATCCGCGAAGGCAAACGCACCGTGCTGCTCGCGGACGCGCTCAGCGCCGCATCCGAACGGGATCGCGACGAGCTCATCCGCATGTTCGAATCGCCCGAACGCACGCACGACGACGTGGAACACGCCATCGGCCTCTTCCACGAAACCGGCGCCATCGACCATTCTCGCGAGCGCATCGCGACGCTGTGGCACGCCTCCTGCGGTGCCATCGACGAAGCCGCCGGCCAGCTGGGTCTCGATCAGGCCTCGCACGACCGGCTGTTCGCGGCCTGCGCCCGGTTCATCCCCTCGCAGCTCGCGCACCGCGTAGGATAGTGAATCATGAGTGAAGCGGCGAATCAGCCTGTTGGGCAAGTGGTCGATGGACGATACCGCATCGTCCGCAAGATCGCCGAAGGAGGCATGGCCAGCGTGTATGAGGCCACCGACGAGCGGCTGGACCGCCAGGTGGCCATCAAGGTGATGCACACGCAATTGGCGCAGGGGCCCCGACGCGCCCAATTCCAAGAGCGGTTCCGCCGCGAGGCGCGATCCGCCGCGGCCGTCGCCAACCCGCATATCGTGCAGGTGTACGACACCGGCGAATTCAACGGGCTGGATTACCTCGTCATGGAATATGTGCACGGCGTCAATCTTCGCCACGACATGAACGCCGAGGGCACCTTCGACGTACGCGAGACGCTGCGCATCATCGGGGAGATCCTCGACGGGCTGGCGGCGGCGCACCGCATCGGCGTGGTGCACCGCGACATCAAACCGGAGAACATTCTGATCAACGATCGCGGGCACGTGCAGATCACCGATTTCGGGTTGGCGAAGGCCGCCTCCCAGGCCACGCTGTCCACTACCGGCATGCTGCTGGGCACCGCGGCGTACCTGGCGCCTGAAATGATCGAACGCAATGAGGCGACGATGCAGGGCGACCTGTATGCCGTGGGCATTGTCGCATGGGAAATGCTCACGGGCGCGGTGCCGTTCCTCGCCGACAACCCGGTTACCGTGGTCTTCAAACACGTGCACGAGGACGTTCCCCCGCTCGCCTCGGCATGCCCGGGCGTCGCCCCGGCGATCTCCGACTTCGTGGCGACGCTGTGCGCGCGTGCGGTCGAATCGCGTCCGGCCAACGCCATGGTCGCCGCGCGGCTCCTATCCGCGCTCGCATCGTCCCTGAGCGCGGATCAACTGGGATTCCGCGCTCCCCTGCCGTCCGGATTCGTTCCCGACGTCCCCGCGGCGCCCCGGCCGATCACCGCATCGCATGCGCGGCCGGACACGACCATGGCGTACGACGGCACGATGCCATTGCCCAAACCGGCCGATCGCGCCACACAACCGCTTGGTGACGCCGTCTCGCGGCAGCCCCCGCACCGGGACCGCCCCCAGACGTTCGAACGGTTCTTCACGGATGCCGACGCCAATGTCGCCGACCATGACGGTTCGGCGTCCCCAAGCGCCCACGCCTCCGGAAAAGGCAGCGCCGCGGGAGCCGGGCGGTTCCGCACCATCGGCATCGGCATCGCGGTGATCGTCACCCTGGCCCTGTTCGGCGGCGGCGGATTCGGATGGTGGTACTACTTCGGTCCCGGCAGCTATTGGACGCTTCCCGGCGCCGCCGACGTGACGTGCGCCGAAACGTCCTGCACCGTGCAGGGGGCCAGCGCCTCGTCCTACGCCACGTCGCTCAGCGTCGCCGGCATCCCCTATACGCAAAGCGAGGACTACAGCGACACCGTGGCCGCGGGAGCCATCATCTCCACCGATCCGGCCAATGTGGGAGACCGCATCTCCAAGCGCAGCGGGCAAAAGGTCTCCATCGTCGTATCCAAGGGCGTCAGGCAGGCCACCGTTCCCGATGACATCAAGGACGCCGGCTCGGCCAACGGCAAGGACCCCGTAGCCGCCCTCAAAACCGCCGGCTTCGACAATGTCACGCATAATGAGGCGGGCGACGACTATTCCATGGATGTGCCGGCGGGAAGTCTCCTGACCATCAACGTCAATCCCGGCGGAACCTACGACCACAACGCGGCGATCACCGTCACGCTGTCCAAGGGGCGCAAGCCCGTCACCATGCCCAATGTCGTCGGCAGGTCCAAGGACGACGCACTGGCGGCATTGCAGGATCTGAAGCTCACCGTCAATGTCAGCGAATCCTTCGACGACTCGGTCGAAGCCGGCACGGTGATCTCGGCCTCCCAGCAGGAGGGAGCGCGACTGGCCTGGGGAGACACCGTTGACATGGTGGTTTCCAAGGGGCCGCAGATGGCCACCATTCCCAGCGTCGTCGGCAAACAGTACGACGAGGCGGAGAAAATCCTCAAGGATCTGGGATTCGACGTCAAAAAATCAGCGCCTCTCGGCGACTGGACCCATGTGGTGCGGATGCAGAACCCCGATGCGGGCCAAACGGTGCGCGTACGCGATTCCAACGGCACCCCCACCGCCATCACACTGACCGTCGCATAGTGCGCCGCGGCCCGGCGAACGCGGCTTGGCTCGACCGAGCCGCCGACCAGCTCAGGCTATCGGGCCGTCCGCGGCGCCCCGTCAGCCTGAGCGGCCGCCTGACGCGCGGCGATATCCTTCTTGACCACCTGCGCGTACACATCGACGTATTCCTGGCCGGACTGGCTCTGAATCGTCTGCATCATTCGATTGGTCAGGGCCCGCAGCTGCTCGTGCGTGATTTCGTCTTCGGGAACCTTCTCGACGGGGATCGGCTTGCCGAAAACAACCGTGGTCTTGCCCTTCTTCGGAAACACCTGCCCGGGCACCTGCATCTCACGCGTACCGATAATGGCCGTGGGAATAATCGAGGACCCGGTTTCCAGAGCCAGCCGGGCGACACCGGTATGGCCGCGGTACAGACGACCGTCGGGACTGCGAGTGCCCTCGGGATGAATGCCGAACAGATGGCCATCCTCAAGTACCTTGCGGGCGGTCAGCAACCCACCCAGCGACTTCGAGCCGCCGGAACGATCCACGGGAAACACACCGACGGAAGTGAACCACCACTTCTTGAACTTGCCTTTGAAACCCTTGCCCTCAAAATACTCGGCCTTGCCCATGAAATGAATCATGCGGGGGCTGACGAGGGGAAGCAGGCCATCGTCGATGACCGCAAGATGGTTCGATGCGATAATGGCCGGGCCCTGCTTCGGGATGTTTTCCAGCCCATGCACCGTAGGTTTGAACCAGACACGGGCAAGCGGCCCAAGCAGCTTGACGAAAAACCAGTACAGCATCGCATCTCCTTGACAATCGCATATCTATCGCGCATTGGCTACAGTATGGTTGTATGACCGACCACAACAATAGCAACCCTTTCAACGACGGTTCAACACCACGCGCCAGCAACGGACCGGACCCCGGCGATTCCGCCAATGTCAACGACGAGGCCTGGCGGGATTTCCTGGCAGAGCATCATGATGACCTTGGCGGTGTGAAGCGTTCGCGCACCGCCCATGCATTCGAGAAGCAGGCCAGGCGCATCGAGAAACAGGCGCTGCTGAATGCCGCCGATTTGAACGCCGACGCGTTCGTAGACGGCATCGGCGCCGGAACGGGCCCACGCGATTTCACCGGCAGCAGTTGGCTCGACGCCGACGAAGCCATGGATGGGGGATCTGATTTCGTTCCGCCCAACCCGGTCATCGGGCCAGTGCGCACATCGAAACTGGTGTTCATCGGCATGGTCGTCGTGGGAGTGCTCGCTCTCGTGGGATGCGTGCTGCTGCCCAACTGGTCGAGCCCGCTTGGCGCGGTGGGCGGCGCGCTGACCATTCTCGGCGCCGCCGGCCTGCTGATGATGCATAAGGGACACACCGAAACCCGCAGCGACATCTTCGACGACGGCGCCCGCGTATAGCCGCCGCCGAGTCGCGACGCCAAAGAAACACGAGACAACGGACGTGTTGTGGAACGTGGACGGCACCGTCGAGTCCCCACAACACGTCATGGGTTTTAGTCCTGCGCCTGCCGTTCCCTGGCTGCGGCGGCCAGCCACTCGTCAAGCTTGGCGGCGGCGGCGCCCGAATCGACCGTCTTCTCGGCGATCGCATAGGCGGCCTTGAACCGTCCGGTAAGCGAGGCGTTCGGATCCGGCAGCAGTCGGGCATCGACCACGATGGCCGAGGCGGCGTTGAGCAACGCGGTGGAACGGAAAGGAACATCCTGTCCGGCGAAGAAATCCCGGGCCAGCTTGGCGTTCAGCTCCGGTTCGCCGCCCTTGAGATCGGCCACGGTAACGGGGGCGAGACCGAGATCGGCAGTCGGATCGAACTCGGTTTCGCTCACCGCGCCATCCTTGAACTCCCATACGCTGATCGGTCCCGTGGGGGCCATTTCATCAAGCCCTTCATGCGAGGTATACACCATACCCGTCTGCCCATTGGCAGCGTACACTTCCGCCATAACCGGGCTCATAGCGCGGTTGGCGCAGCCGATGGCCATATGCTTGGGGCCGGCCGGGTTCGTCAGCGGACCAAGCACGTTGAACACGCAGGGTACGCCCA
>DBKS01000063.1:29655-47515 GCA_002298605.1 Bifidobacterium sp. UBA744
AGGCAATCCGCGGCGCCGCATTTGGATGAGGCGGCCCGGTTGCCGTGCTTGACGATCTTGACGCCGGCGGCAGCCGCGACCACGGCCGCCATGGTCGACAGGTTCACGGTGGCCGCGCCATCGCCGCCCGTGCCCACGATATCGGTGGTCTCGCCCGAGACCTTCAGCGGCACGGCATGCGACACCATGGCCTTGGCGGCGCCGCGCACCTCCTCGGCGGTCAGACCCAGCTGCTGCTGGGTTGCGAGCACCGCTCCCACCGCAGCGGGATTCGCATTGCCCTTCATCAGATCATCGACGAACCATTCGGATTCCTCGGCGCTGAGGTGGCTTCCGCCAACCAGTTTGGACAGAATAGACTTCCATGAGTATCCGCCGTTCATGTTACCTCCTCGACAACTCGGCACGCTCGCCATTGTACGCATACATAATTTCGCCGGCTTTCGGGTTTCGCATGTCGGATCACGTTGCATTGCTGCTAATGTTATGGAGTTGCCGTAGGTTGCCAAGCCAAAGGCGGCCAGAGCTGAACGGAGGGGACATGGCGCGGAACGTCACCATCTACGATATCGCCAAGGCAGCCGGGGTCAGCCCGTCCACCGTATCTCGCGCGCTGAGCAAGCCAGGCCGCCTGTCAGCCCGAACCGAACTGAAGATCCACCGCGTTGCCGAAGAACTCGGATATCTCACCGCCGGCAAGGACGACATCCTGGAGTCCCCCTCCACCGGACTGGTGTCGATCATGGTGTCGGGATTCGACAACCCCCACAATATGCGACTGCTCTCCGCACTGGAAACGCGCCTTGAGGAGCGCGGCTACGCGGCGGTCTGCTCCGACGCCACGATGGACAACAACATCAAACGCCGTACCTCCTCGCTGCTGCTGCGCAACGTCGACGGCGTGGTGCTCATCTCCCCCACCATCAACGAACCGGATCTGCGTCGATTCGCCATCAACCGCCCGACCGTACTGGTCAATCAGCAGCTCAGCGGATTGTCCACGATCAGCGTGGACTCCTCGGACGCCATCGACCAGGCGATGCGCATGCTGCGGCAATCGGGACACCGCAGCGTCACCTTCCTCGCCGGATCCGCCAACAGCTGGGTCAATGAGATGCGTCGACGCGCCCTGAAGGCCTCGGCATACCGCTACGATTTGGAATTTCGCGTGCTCCGGGGATTTCCCGCCGTCATCGAAAGCGGCAAAAAAGCCGTCGACGGATACCTGTGCCACCCCAGCGACGCGGTGTTCGCCTACAACGACCAACTCGCCATCGGCTTCGAGTCGGCGCTCCGGGCCCGTGGGCTGCGCGTTCCCGACGACGTGTCAATCGTCAGTTTCGACAACGATCCGGCATCGACGACAACGCTGCCGCCGCTGACCACAATTGATCAGCACGCCGACGTCATCGGCGTCAAGGCCGCGGACACCATCGTGGATCTCATCCGATCCCCGCAATCGCGACGAATCAACATCAGCGAGCCGGCAAAACTCATCGTGCGTGAGTCGATCAGCAAGCAGAAGCGCTCGGTGATGAAACTGGGCCCCTATGTCACGTCAACGCAGACAAAGCACGACGGCACCATTACGCTGACCGTGTTGTCGCAAGCCTTCACCGAACTGATGCCGCGACTCGAAGCCTTCCAGCGGACGCATCCGCATATCGTGCTCGACCTCATTGACGGCCATACCATGCAGATGGCCAATGACATGTATTGGGAGCGCCTGCAGTCGCATCGTCCCGTGCCCGACGTCTTCAACCTCGACGTGACCACAATGCCGCAATTCGCCGCTTCCGGCGCATTTCTCAAACTCGATTCCCCGGACATCGAGGCAAAATGGGGACCGGAATTCAACAAGGCGGCCTGGAGAACGGCGCATTACGCCGGGCACCTCTACGGATTGCCCGGTGACCAATCGCAAACCGCACTGTTCTACCGCAGGGATCTGCTCGACCATTACGGCATATCCGTGCCCGCAACATGGCGTGAGTTCTACGAATCGGGCGTCGAGCTGCACCGCCGCGCCCCGTCGCGATACCTCGGCGCCATAGACTCCGACATGCAATATTATCTCGCCTTCCTACGGTCGGCCGGCATATGCCCCTGGCAGTCGGAAGAGGACGGGAAGATCACCTTCAATCTCAATGATCATCGCATCCGCGACATCACGGTTTTCCTGCAGCGATGCATCGACGACGGCGCCCTGACCGCCCTTTCCATGTGGGACGGCCGCTACGCCACCATGAAGGACGGCGCCATTCTCACCGTATTGCAGGGCAACTGGTTCAGCAAGATCCTCGCCGCCTCATATCCGGCGAATGCGGGACAATGGCATGTCGCGCTGCCGCCGTCATGGAGCACGCCGGAACATCTGCTGACCGCGCAGATCGGCGGATCGATGATGTGCATCAGCGCCCGCATCCCCAGGGAGCGCCAGCTGGCGGCCCTCCAGCTCATCCACTGGGTCCAGGCCAACCCGGTTTCCGTGGATCTGCGTGCGATCGGCGGATACTCGGCCACCACATACTTCCAGAACAAGCCGGATCTGCTCGGAACCAACGACACCTACTTCAACCAGCAGGTGTATCGCATCTATACGCAATCAGCGCAGCGGGTCAACCAGCAGTGGGATCATCTTCCCTTCGAGACCTTCATGTCTCGCGGATACGCCAAACGGGTGCTGCCCGAACTCAAGGTCGGCGGCCACTCCCCCGAGGCCTTCGCCTCCTGGCTTGGCGAGCTGCCCGGCTATGCACGCTCACAGGGGTTCAGCGTCACCGAGTTGTAGTTGAGCTAGGACGAGGGTGCCGATCCGGCACGCTCAGGACCACGTCTTGGGTCCGTTCCACCTCATGCCCACCCCACTACAACCCCGTCCACGCCCAAGCCATAGTGAGGTCCTTCGCAGCTGCTGTTCGTTGCGAAGGACCTCACTCGCCAACCGGATCAATCAGGCGATCAAGTCAATCAGATCATTGGGACTGTCCGGGCAATTGGCTCATTACTCGTTCTGACCGTGGCACATCTTGTACTTGCGACCGGAACCGCACGGGCACTGCGCATTCTTCGGGGTCCCCGGGAACGTGCGGCCATCGGCCCACGGGGTCTTGAGCTCCTCGCTCTTGGGCTTCTTGGAAGCGGGGACCTTGCCTTCGGCATGGCTCATCGGAGCGGGACCGACGATGACTTCAGGCTCGGACTTGGCCTCGTCCAATTCCCCGGCGGCCTCCTCGGCCTCCCGGGCGACGGCGGTTTCCTCCTCAGCCCTGTCATTGTCCTCATCATCCGGTTCGGAGGGCGCACTCAGCTCTTCGGCCGCCGGAGCCTCCGACGCGGCGTCGATGCCGACTTTGGCCTCCGCCTCGTCAACCGCAGCATCCTCGTCCTTATTGGACTCAAGGTCTTCGGTTTTGGCGATCTGGTCGATGTCCACATGGAAGAGCAGCTGCACCGACTCCTCCTTGATGGCTTCGATCATCGAGTTGTACATCTGATACCCCTCGCGCTGGTATTCAACCAGAGGATCGCGCTGACCCATGCCACGCAGACCGATGCCGTCTTTGAGGTAGTCCATCTCGTAGAGGTGCTCACGCCACTTGCGGTCAAGCACGGCGAGCACAACACGGCGCTCGAGCTGACGGGTGCCCTCCTCGCCGAGCCTGTCCTCACGCTGACGATACTGTTCCTTGGCGTCGTCCACAACGACGCCGATCAGGGCATCGAACGCCTTGTCACCTTTGAGTCCCTCGACCTTCGCCTTGGCGTCATCCTCGCTGAGGGAAACCGGGTAGACGGACCGCAGCGCCTTGAACAGACCCTCCCAATCCCAGTCGGCTGGCTTGTCGGAACCGTTGTTGGCACCGTGCACATACGAGGTCACCGTGTCGGCGACGAAGCGCTCGATGTCATCGTGGATGTCCTCGCCCTGCAGCACGGCCTGACGCTCCTGATAGATCACCGTACGCTGCTTGTTCATCACATCGTCGTACTTGAGCACGTTCTTGCGAATCTCGAAGTTGCGCGATTCCACGGCCTTCTGGGCATTGCGAACGCCCTTGGAAACGGACTTCGACTCGATCGGCTCGCCCTCCGGCATGCCCTTGGCCATCACGCGAGCCACCAGCTGCGTGTTGAACAGACGCATCAGATCGTCTTCCAAAGACAGGTAGAAGCGGGATTCGCCGGGATCGCCCTGGCGTCCGGAGCGGCCTCGCAGCTGATTGTCGATACGCCGCGATTCGTGGCGCTCGGTGCCCAGCACATACAGACCGCCGAGCTTCACCACCTCTTCATGCTCATCCTTGACCTGCTCCTTGACCTGGGCCAAAGTGCCGGGCCACAGCTTCTCATACTCGTCGGGAGTGTCCTCCGGGGAATACCCCTGGGCCTTGAGCTTGGCGTCGGCAAGGAACTCGACGTTGCCGCCGAGCATGATGTCGGTGCCACGCCCCGCCATATTCGTGGCGACCGTCACGGCGCCCTTGCGGCCGGCGACCGCGACCACGGCGGCTTCCCTGGCGTGCTGCTTGGCGTTCAGCACCTGATGGGGGATGCCGGCCACGTCCAGCAGCGACGAAACGACCTCGGAGGATTCCACCGAGGCGGTGCCGAGCAGCACCGGCTGGCCCTTTGCATGACGCTTGGCCACATCACGCACGATGGCGGCGAGCTTCTCCTTCTTCGTGCGGTAGATCAGATCGTCCTGATCGATGCGCTGCGGCGGCTTGTTGGTCGGAATCGGCAGCACGCCGAGTTTGTAGGTGCCCATGAATTCGGCGGCCTCGGTTTCGGCGGTGCCGGTCATGCCGGCAAGCTTGTCGTACATACGGAAGTAGTTCTGCAGGGTGATCGTCGCGAATGTCTGGTTCTCGGCCTTGACCTCGACATGCTCCTTGGCCTCGATGGCCTGATGGAGACCCTCGTTGTACCGGCGTCCGGAAAGAATGCGGCCGGTGTGCTCATCGACGATCAGCACCTCGCCGTTGGACACCACGTAATCGCGGTCGCGCAGGAAGAGCTCCTTGGCCTTGATCGCATTGTTCAGATAGCCGATCAACGCCGTGTTGCTCGGTTCGTACAGGTTGTCGATGCCAAGGTAGTCCTCGACCTTGGTGATGCCGGGATCAAGGATGCCGACGACCTTTTTCTTCTCGTCGACCTCGTAGTCCTCGTCGCGAACCAGCTTCGGCACCAGGCGCGCGAACTGGCGATACCAGCGGGTCACGTCGCCCTCGGCGGGACCCGAGATGATCAACGGGGTACGGGCCTCGTCGATCAGGATGGAATCGACCTCGTCGACGATGGCATAGTGATGGCCGCGCTGCACCAGATCGCTTTTCTCCCACGCCATGTTGTCGCGCAGGTAGTCGAAGCCGAATTCGTTGTTGGTGCCGTAGGTGATGTCGGCATTGTACTGCTTGCGGCGCTCCGGCGGTTTCTGATCGGTGACGATGCAGCCCACGCTCATGCCGAGGAAGCGGTAGATGCGGCCCATCAGCTCGCTCTGATAACTGGCAAGATAATCGTTGACGGTAACAACGTGGACGCCTTTGCCCTCAAGCGCGTTCAGGTAGCTCGGGAGCGTTGCGACCAACGTCTTGCCCTCGCCGGTTTTCATCTCGGCGATATTGCCCCAGTGCAGCGCCGCTCCGCCCATCAGCTGAACGTCGAAATGACGCTGGCCGAGGGTGCGCTTGGAGACCTCGCGGACCGTGGCGAACGCTTCCGGCATCAGGGAATCAAGCGATTCGCCGTTTTCCAGACGCTGCTTGAACTTGCCCGTCTGGGCTTTGAGGTCCTCGTCGGACAGCGCCGAAATCTCCTCTTCCTTGGCGTTGACGGCCTTGGCCACGTTCTCAAGTTTCTTGATCTGGCGGCCCTCGCCCATGCGCAAGGCCTTATCCAGGATATTTACCACGTTCTGCTCCTCGTTGTTTACCGTCAGGCACAAACTGCGACCATACTACGCGAACATTGGGATTTTCCGCTACAGCCGCACCAAGATGCGACTGCGCATGAGCCCCTCTCCGACACAAAGGGATCCCGCGCATCCGATGCGCCCGGAATGCGCGGGATCACCCATGCAAGATCGCTGCCGCAAGACGGCAACGCCTTGAACTGCGACTCAGTCGTCGTTCTTCTTGACGTTCTCCGGGGTGTCGATCTCGAAGACACCGTAGCTCCATCCGTGACGATGGTAGACGACGGAGGGACGGCCGGTCGCCTTATTCACGAAGAGGAAGAAATCGTGGCCGATGAGCTCCATCTCGTACAGCGCCTCGTCGATGCTCATCGGCTCGGCGATATGCAGTTTGCGACGAATGACAATGGGGGTGTCGCCCACCTGTACCTCAACGGATTCGCCCGGCCCCAGATCTGAGGCGACGGCGGCCTCGGGGCTGTTGTTGGGCTCCTCCTGCGGCTCTTCGGCGACCTCGGGTTCCGGCGACGCCACGCCCAGATCAACGGGAACGGGGTTGCTGTAGCCACGACGATGATCCTTGCGGCGGTCACGTGTACGGCGCAGCCGAAGGGTGAGCTTGTCCATTGCCATGTCGAGGGCGCTGAATTCATCGGCGCTCGAAGCTTCGGCACGCACCACGGTGCGACCGGCGATAATGGTGATTTCCACTCGCTTGGCGGTGTCGGCCTGACGCGGATTCCCCTCATGCGACAGCACTATCTGAGCGCGCTGGGCGTCAGGGGCGATGGCGGTCACACGATTCATCTTGCTTTCTACGACATCACGGAACCTTTGCCTGATCTGCGTATGACGTCCGGTAACGACGATATCCATGTGGACCTCCCTTGTGCTCAAAACGGCGCGAGCCGTTTTTCTGTGCCGGAACAGCGTCTTCGCGTCCGGGTAGTGAACATTGTAGCCGAATCGGGCCGCATATGCGTATGACTCGCTGATGTTCTCGCGAGAATATCAGCCGTGTTTCCTTGGGGCGGCCTTCTGATAGGCTGGCTGATTCGTGAGACCTCTTGATGGTCGCGGCCGTCCTGTCGGACAGGCTGAGGAACTTCCGGGCTCCATAGAGCACGATGGCGGATAACGTCCGCCCAGGGTGACCTGAGAGATAGCGCAGCAGAGAACAGACCGCCCGCCGTGCTGCACGGCGGGTAAGGGTGAAACGGCGGTGTAAGAGACCACCGGGCCGCTGGTAACAGCCGGCCGCATGGCAAGCCTCATCGGGAGCAAGGCCAAGCAGAGGACTATTGGGCTGCTCGCCCGCGTCCTCGGGTAGGCTGCTAGAGTCTGGCGGCAACGTCAGATCGAGATGGATGGCCATCCGCATCATCCGAACAGGTGATGCGACAGAACCCGGGGTATAAGAGGTCTCACACTCCACGATTTCCCATGCCTTCAACTTGCGGTCGAGTCACCGCAAGAGCCGCTGAGCAGTTCCCCGGCCACCCTGCGCAACGTTTCGGGACTATGACCCTTGCGGCTCCCCGCGGACCACAGTCTCCGATAGCGTACGCTGCGGTCCATGCCCAGCGTTTTCCGGGCGACCCGACGTCCAAGCTCCCACGCCGCGTCCTCAAAGACGCCCTGCCGCTCAGCCTCGTCGACCATGCGCGCGGCCATGGAACGGCCGACGCCCTTACGTGTCAGCTCCTCCAGGGCTCCGCGCGGCCCCATCATGCGTCCGACGCAGGATCGGATCACCGAGGCGGCGAAGCTTTCGTCATCCAACAGCCCCAATTCGGTCAGCCGGTCGATAACGCCGCTAACGGTCGACTCGTCGTATCCCTTGTCGCTCAGACGACGAGCCAACGAGCCTGACGAACGAGCCGAATAGTCAAGCAGCTTCAGCGCGGCCTCCCTGCACGCATCGTCATCGCAGGGATCGTCGAGCGGCTCGGCGGGCGCCGCGGAGGCGGTGGCTCCAAACCCGCCCCGCCTGGGCATTCGCCGCCGTCTGGCGAGCCGACCACGACGCGCGGCACGCTCCCCCTCAGCTGGATTGCCGACAGCGAATTCGGCCCCAGCGGAGCCGTCACCAGCTCCGGAAACGGCCTGGTCCGACGACTGAACGGGATGGTCGCGAAGAAACTCCTCGGCGCGAATCATACAACCATCCCCAATGCGGCCTGATTCGCGGCACGCAACGGCAACGGCAGAGGCAACGGCATAACCTTATTTGGCCCCGTCAGTCGAAGCAGCGGCGCCGCTCTTGCCGGTATCGCCATCGGAGGCGCCCTTCCCGGCCGATTCACCCTCCGCCGCGTCGCCGGCGGCGTCCGGGTCGTCGACAATGCCGAACTTGGCCTTGATTTTCTGCTCCAATTCCTCACGAAGCTGCGGATTGTCCTTCAGGAACTGGCGGGCCTTCTCACGCCCCTGGCCAAGCTGCCCGTCGTCATACAACAGCCACGAGCCGGACTTCTTGATCAACCCGACCTGAAGGCCCAGATCAAGCACCGATCCCTCCTCGGAAATGCCCTGGCCGTACAGCATGTCGAATTCCGCGATCTTGAACGGCGGGGCCATTTTATTCTTCACCACTTTGACCTTGGTGCGGTTGCCGATCGGCTCGTCGCCATTCTTCAAAGTCTGCACGCGGCGAATGTCCAATCGCACCGAAGCGTAGAACTTCAGCGCCTTGCCTCCGGTGGTGGTTTCGGGGGAACCGAAGAACACGCCGATCTTTTCGCGAAGCTGGTTGATGAAGATGGCCGTGGTGCCGGACTGGGCCAGGGCACCGGTCATTTTGCGCAGCGCCTGGCTCATCAACCGCGCCTGAAGACCGACATGGCTATCGCCCATGTCGCCCTCGATTTCGGCCTTCGGCACCAGCGCGGCCACCGAATCGATCACGATCACGTCCAACGCGCCAGAGCGGATGAGCATGTCGGCGATTTCCAGGGCCTGCTCGCCATTGTCCGGCTGCGACACGATCAGTTGATCCGTGTCGACGCCCAACTTGCGCGCATACTCCGGATCCAGCGCGTGCTCGGCGTCGATGAACGCCGCCACTCCCCCGGCCCGCTGCGCGTTAGCCACCACATGCAACGCCAATGTGGTTTTGCCGGAAGATTCCGGACCATAAATCTCAACGATACGCCCCTTGGGCAGGCCGCCGATGCCCAGCGCCATATCAAGCGCCAGCGAGCCGGTGGGAATTACCTCCACATTCTGCAGCGGCTTGTCGCCCAGGCGCATGGCCGACCCCTTGCCGAAGCTTTTCTCCACTTGAGCGAGCGCAGTATCAAGCGCAGCCTTGCGCTTATCCTCCACGGACCGTTCCTTATTGCCTGCCTGCTGTGCCATCAGACGCTCCTTATGCCTGTTACCGACAACCGTATGCCTCACCGTACGGTCACCACCACGCCGCAGCAAGCCCTACGCGACGGTGTGGTCGAACGACCCCCACCGAACGCTTTCTCCGGGCGTGTCCGGCGCTTCAGCCATCCACATGTGGACATCTACCAGGAAATTATACACAACAGTGCGAACATTTGTTCGAATAGACACGCCGGCAACGGACGCACCATCGGCCACGCGCCGTCACCCGCGACGCAAGCCGGCGGCGCCGAAGAGCCTATCCATGAAACCCATACGGCTTCGGCGGGGCCACATGGTCCTTGCCCCACCGACGAGCGTCCGGAACATCCATCTGATCACACAGGACATTCCACACAGTACGGGGCTCCTCACCGGCTGCAAGCGCCTCCCGAACCGTCATGCAGCGCAACGCGGCAAGCTGCTGGTCACGGGCAAGGCTCCGCCCGTAGGAATGACCAAACACCTCATCGACAAGTTGCCAGAATTCACGCTCACGCATAAGGCACCACCGTAGCGCCCGGAGTCGCCAGACTCCGCGGTCAGTCTTCCATGGACTCGATATAGTCAGCCACCATGCGCAGCATCTGGGCGGTGCCCACGCCGAGGGAATCGGCGATGGAACTGAGCAGCTCGGAACTGGCCTCCTTCTGCCCACGCTCGACTTCAGACAGATATCCAAGGGAAACACCGGCCTTTTCGGAAACCTCGCGCAACGTCTTACGATCCTTGGTGCGCAGATCCCTCAGCACATGGCCGATCGCCTCGCGCAACGAAACACCCTGATCCCTGCCGCGACGGCCATCGGCGTCACGGTCACCGGCATCCCCCGACCTCTCTACGGCAGCGCAACGGGACGACCCGCTCACGTCCTCCTCGCTCCACATGCGACTCAGCGCCGCCTGCCGCTGGTCGCGAGCCTTTTTGGCGGCCTTCGCACGCAAAATCTGCTGCTGGGCATACATGACGGCACGCTGCTGGGCTGGCGTCAACGTACGCACCCGGGCGCCGGTGGCCGGCATGTCCGGAGCCACCGCAGCCATGGAACGCGCCTCAGACCCATTGGCTTTGCGAACCATCGTCAACTCCACTGCCGTCATCGAATCCCCTTTCGTTGCCGTGAACTATGTCGTTCAACCGCAGGGGACGCGCAATTATTCCACAGGAGAACGGCATTGTGACACACATCACACGTCCGTTCAACGCGGGATGGACGTCGACAGGTGACGCAGCACATGCAACACCGCACTCAGCCGAACCGCCTCGCGCGACCCGCTGAGATGCAGCTCATAGGACTGCGCACGCAGCGTCCCGCCCTCATCGGGAATCGCCAACCCGACATACACCAAGCCAGCGGGCTTGTCGCCATCCGGCCCGGGACCGGCCACACCGGTGGTGGACAGACCAATCACACGGCCCGCCTTACTGGGTCTTGTGTACAGACGCGCCGTGCCAAGAGCCATCTGGGCCGCCACTTCGGCCTGCACCGCCCCGCCATCGGCCAGCAGCTGGGCGTTTACACCGAGAATCGTCGCCTTGGCGGCGATGTCATAGGTGACCGCCGAACCGAGGAACACATGCGACGCGCCGGGAATGCGCACGAACGCATCGGCCAGCAAACCGCCGGTCAATGACTCCGCGGCCGCTATATACAATCCCCGACGCTCGCACATATTGAGAATCATCGTCGCCAATTCGTCGCGACGGCTTTGCGCGCTATCGTCACCCATCCCTACTCCTTCGCCACGGAAGCATGCGCCACTCCAGCGGCGCGAACGGTTTTCACCACATACTCGACACCCGAATACCAGCACAGCACCAGTGCAAGCAGCAGCAGAGCATCGGCCAGGGCATAATACCCGTGCACGCACGCAGGCGGCAGGTAACCGGAACTGGCGGCCGAAGCCCCCAAAGTCCAGACAGGCGCCAACACCATGGTCAGCGCAATCGACTGGAACAGCGTTTTGAGCTTGCCGGGCCATGCGGCCGCAATCACCCTACCACCGGTGTCGATCACCAGAAATCGCATCACCGTAATACCGATCTCACGTACGAGGAACAGCACCGTGACCCACCACGCGACTTCGCCGAAGACCGACAGCACCACCAATGCCGACAACACCAGCAGCTTGTCGGCGATCGGATCCAGCAGCTTGCCGAGTTCGGTCACCGCATCCGTCCGGCGAGCCAGCCACCCGTCAAGCTTGTCGGTGGAGGCCGCCAGCAGGAACACCGCGGCCGCCCACCACCGCAAACCGATGCGGCCCGCCGCACCGGGGACCGGCAACGGCGCATCGCCGAAACCCGCCAAGCCGGCCGTGGGCTGGGCGCCTGCGGCAACGAGCAATCCCAGGAACACCAGCACGAGCAGAATACGCGCATACGTCACGATATTCGGCGCGCTATTCCAGCCCGTCAGCAACGATTGCCCGGACATGCGCTTCATCACAGCGTTTCTCCTTACCTACAAGGCCATTCCGTCTTCAACATACCGCGCAGCCGAGTCAGGATGCGCCTTCGGAAGACCCCAACGCGGGCTGGGCGGCGCCGCCGGATTCCAGCGTCTTGGTCTCCCCTCGGATGAACGCCAGCACCGCCGGCAGATCCTGCGGCTGCACCAGCACCTCACGCGCCTTGGACCCCTCGGACGGCCCGACCACGCCACGCGACTCCAGCAGGTCCATCAGGCGGCCGGCCTTGGCGAACCCCACGCGCAGCTTGCGCTGCAGCATCGACGTCGAGCCGAATTGCGAACTGACCACCAATTCAGCGGCCTGCAGCAGCACATCCATGTCATCGCCAATGTCCTCGTCCGGCTCCAGCGCCGCCTTCTCGGCCTCCTTGGCCATCTGCTCGATGTCCTCGCGGTAATGCGGCTTGCGCTGGGTGCGCACGAATTCAACGGCCTTGCGGATTTCGGATTCCGACACCCATGATCCCTGCACGCGCAGCGGCTTCGCCTCGCCCATCGGCAGAAACAGCGCATCGCCCTGCCCAATAAGGGTTTCGGCGCCCGTGGTGTCGAGAATGACTCGGGAATCAGTGGCCGACGACGTGGCGAACGCCAGGCGCGACGGAATATTCGCCTTGATCAGACCGGTCACCACGTCAACGGACGGCCGCTGGGTGGCCAGCACCAAATGCACGCCGGCCGCGCGCGCCAGCTGCGTGATGCGCTGAATCGAACTTTCCACATCGTTCTTGGCCACCATCATCAGATCGGCCATCTCATCAACCACCACCAGGATGTACGGATACGGGGCGACCTTGCGATTCGAACCGGCCGGGGCATGCACCTTGCCGGCGCGCACGGCCTCGTTGAAATCCTTGACGTGGCGGAAGCCGAAGAACTCAAGATCGGAATATCGCGCATCCATCTCCTTCACGACCCACTCCAACGCCTGCGCGGCCTTCTTCGGGTCGGTGATGATCGGAGTGAGCAGATGCGGGATGCCGGCGTAGGCGGACAGCTCCACGCGCTTGGGATCCACCAGGATCAGACGCACCTGCTCGGGGGTGGCACGCATGATAATCGACGTCAGCATCGAATTGACAAAACTGGACTTTCCGGAACCGGTGGCACCCGCCACCAGGAGGTGCGGCATCTTCGCCAGGCTGGCGGTAACGAAATGCCCCTCGACATCCTTGCCGATACCGGTCAGCATGGGATTGGGGTCGTTCACGGCCTTGTCGCTTCTCAGCACGTCACCCAAATGCACGATCTCCCGATCCTCATTGGGGATTTCTATGCCGATGGCCGACTTGCCGGGAATGGGACTCAGGATACGCACATCGGAACTCGCCACCGCATAGGCGATGTTCTTCTGCAGATTGGTGACCTTCTCGACCTTGACGCCGCTGCCCAGCTCCACTTCATACTGGGTGACCGACGGGCCACGCAGGAATCCGATGACCTTGGCATCGACGTTGAACTGCTGGAAGGTGCTCGTCAACGCTCGGATAACGCGGTCGTTGGCTGGCGTACGAGCCTGATGGGGCTGTCCCTTCACCAATATATTGAGGTCGGGCAACTGATAGTCGGCGACATGGCCGCCGTCATCGCCGGCCGCATCCGAGGCTGCCGCATCACCGGCGGACGCCGCGTCGGGAGCGGCGAGGTCCCATGGGTCGTTGGGATTGGCCGCACGCGGCGCGGCCATGGCAACAGTCGCATCCCGAGGCGCGCACGCCACGGTATCGGACGGCATCAAAGCCGTGGCGCCCATGGCGGCCGTCGCATCATCACCGTCACCGACCGCATGCCCCACGGCATGGGTGGAACCAGCGACGCGGGGAGTCGGCGCATCCATGGCAAGCGGCTCGACAATCGAGGTTTCGGCGGTCCGGCCATGCTGTTGAGCGGCCCGGTCAAACGCGCGATCCCCCTCATACGAGTCGAGGGAGTGGTTGGTACCGTCGGCTTTTTTGGCGAAAAGCCTCGACCACCACGACGACTTGCCGGAGGATTTGGCCTCCTTCCCATCCTCATTGCCATCATGAGCGGGCACGCCATCGGCGAACGCCAGCGTGGCATCGCCCACACGCACCTCATTGGGGAATTGCTCGTCTTCGTCGCGCCGATCGTCCCGGTCGGCTGCGGCGCCACGCACCATATCACCCAATTCACGCGCCTTGTCGGGCAAATCGGTCACATGAGTCCTGGTGATCAGCAGCAGTGAGAACAACGCGGAAACCACGAACACGATGACGGCAAACGGCGCCGAAAGCCCCCACGCCAGCGGGGATCCCAGCACAAAGCCCAGCAAACCGCCGGAACGTTGCAGCACGGCAATATCGAATCCACGCATAGAAGAGGCGCTGGCCACATCGATTATCGAGCAGACCGACCAGAGCAGCAACGCCCAGCCACTCATCACACGGGGATTATCCGACCCCTTGCCGGAATGACGCATCAGCCGAAACGCCACAATCGCCAAAACCACGGGAAGCACCACGCTCATCACGCCGAACACAGCCGAAGCCGCGGCGTGCAGCGCCACGCCCAGCGCGCCCTGGACCCGGAACCATTCCGAAGCGACAAAAAACACGGCAAGCACCAGGAACACAAAGCACAGTCCATCGCGGCGATACACGGGATCGTATTCCCCCACGCCCGTCAGCGAACGAACCAACGCGCCAAGCTGACGGGGAAGGAACAGCAGCATTTTCTTGCCCATCGACTCCTCGGGCTCATCCGCCGCACGCCGGCGGTCGGACCCCGAACGCTTTGAGCCATTCGATCGCCTCGCGGTCGATCCGTTAGTGTTCCTCGACGATGATGTTTCTCTTGCCATAGCGTCCCCTAGCCTACCGGCATCGCGTCACAGCGCAACGCCCCACACCCAAAACGAGCACTTCCCGAACAGGCCATTCAACCGGACCGTTCGACGCACGCCCATGAAGGCACCGCTAAAAACGGTCGTCAACAACCTTCACGTCGCCAAGATGATGCTGCACATATTCGTCGGCTTGGGCGTCGATCGGATCATACTCACCGGCATCGGCATGATCGATAATGGCCATCGCATTGGCGACGAGCCTGGGGTTCACGGCCTCCAGCCAATGAATGCGCGGATCCCGCCCGAACCAGCCCATCTGCTTGCGGGCAAGCCTGCTGGTTTTCCGCGCGATATCGGCATACGCGTCCTCGGGCTCATCCCACATGCCGTCCAGCAAGTCAACCATCTGCTGGTAACCGATGGCCCTGCCTGCCGTGAAGCCAAGTCTGGGACGCAGCGCGCGCACCTCGTCAAGGAATCCCTCCCTGGCCATGCGCTGGGTACGTTCCCAGATCCGGCGGTCAAGTTCCCCACGGTCAAGGTCAAGGCCGATTTGCACACAGGGGATCACATAGCGATAGCGCGGCAGCGTCGAAGAGTAGGGCTTGCCGGTCAGCGAAATCACCTCAAGCGCGCGAATCGTACGCCGGACGTTCCGCGGATCCATATGACTGGCGGCTTCCGGGTCCTTCGCCTTGAGTTCGTCGAACAGCAATCCGGGACCTTCGGTTTCGGCGCGACGCTCCAACGCCGCGCGAATCTCGGGATCGGTGCCGGGAAACGAGATATCGTCGATGGCTGCCCGCGCATACAGGCCGGAACCGCCCACCAGAATCGGCCGGATGCCCTCAGCTTTCAGATCACGGATCGTGGCGCGGGCGAGTTGCTGGAAACGCGCCACGCTCATCGTCTCATCCGGTTCGATGATATCGATGAGATGATGCCTGACCTCGGCCTGCTCCTCGGCGGTCGGTTTCGCCGTGCCGATATCCATGCCCTTGTACATCTGGTACGCATCGGCGTTGACGATTTCCGCCTTCTGCCCGCGTTTCGCGAGTTCCTTGGCGATGGCGATGCCCAGACCGGTCTTGCCCGACGCGGTTGGCCCCACAATCGACACCACGCGCATACCCGGCGTCCCGCCGCCCTTGCTTTCGGCGGTCGGTCGGCTCACACCCGAGGCATTGGATTGTTCGGAAACCGGATCAGTGACGCACGACATAGGTTTGCCCCGCTTCCACATTCGGATCGGCGATCAGATTATGCCGTGCGGCATGAGTGACGGTTGCCGTGACGAAATCCCCCACCCGCGGCTCGGGGAGCCCCTCCGGCACGCCGATATGCACCAGCACCCCGGTTTTCTCGCGACCGGTGACGCGCTTGGTCACCGCGTCCTTCTTACCGCGCGCCCCGGTGATCATCACCTCCACGTCACGGCCTTCGAAGGCCTTGAGATCCTCCTCGGTGATCCGTTCCTGCAAGGCGACCAGACGATCGAAGCGATCCTGGACCACCTCCTTGGGAACCTGCTCCATCGCGGCGGCCGGAGTGCCGGGACGGGGAGAATATTCGAAGGTGAACGCGGACGAGAACCGCGCCTTGCGGACCACGTCCAGAGTCGCCTGGAAATCCTCCTCGGTCTCTCCGGGGAACCCCACGATGATGTCGGTGGAGATCTGCGCGTCAGGCATGGCCGCGCGGACCTTGTCGAGAATGGTCATGAACTTGGCGGTGCGATATGAGCGGTGCATGGCCCGCAGAATCCTATCGGACCCGGATTGCAACGGCATATGCAGCTGATGCATCACATTGGGCGTTTCCGCCATCGCGGCGATCACGTCATCGGTGAACGCGGCCGGATGGGGGGATGTGAACCGCACTCGCTCCAATCCCTCGATCTGCCCGCAGGCGCGCAGCAGCTTGGAGAATGCATAGCGGTCGCCCATGGCATACCCGAAGGAGTTCACGTTCTGGCCCAGCAGCGTGATTTCCTTGGCTCCATTCGCCACACAGCGGCGGATCTCATCGAGAATGTCCCCGGGGCGTCGATCCCGCTCCCTGCCACGCGTGGTGGGCACGATGCAAAACGTGCAGGTGTTGTTGCAGCCAACCGAAATCGACACCCACGAACTGACCTTCGAGGCGCGATCCGCCGGCAACTGGCTCGGAAACTCCGTCAACGCGTCCTGGACTTCGATCTGCGGCGTACCACTCACCCGGTTCTGATCCAGCAGCCTCGGCAGGGAGCCAATGCTCTTGGTGCCGAACACGGCGGCGATCCACGGGGCCTTCTTCGCGATCTTCTCACGATCAAGCTGCGCCATGCAGCCGCCCACCGCAATCTGCAGGTTCGGTCGCTCCCGCTTGAGTTCCGCCCACAGACCCACCGTGCCATACATGCGTTCGGCGGCGTTTTCCCGCACCGCGCACGTGTTGAGCACAATCAAATCGACATCGTGGCCGGCAGCCTGGTCCTCGGTCGCGGCCACATACCCGTCACGTTCAAGCACGCCGGCGATGCGCTCGGAATCATGCACATTCATCTGGCATCCCAGCGTATGGATCGAAAAAACACCTTTGCCCCGACCGCGCGAGGCATCGACCGCATCATTGGTTTTTGGGGCGCGCTCCGCCTCCGTCATCATCGCTTCATCCATAGCCCACCATCCTAACGACCGGACCACCCAGCACTTTCTCAGACTTGATGCGACGACGACGCTAGAATGAATCGCGTGATTTTAGACCGACACAACCGCATCAGCACATCAGACTTGAAAGTCCGTCTGAAAGCCATCGACAATGGCGACGCGAAAACCTTCGACTCCACGACAATCACCGATTTCATAGAGATGATGCAGGTGTACGAAGGCGCGATGTACGAAATCAGCACCAAGTTGGAAATCCTTGACGATGAATTCCAGGTTCGGTTCAGCCACGACCCGATCCACCACATGGAGCGCCGCCTGAAATCCGTCAACTCGATTCTCGGCAAACTGAAGCGCAAGAAGCTGCCGCTCAGCGTTCAGGCCATCAGGGACAATCTCTTTGACGTGGCCGGCATCCGCGTGATCTGCAACTACCGCGACGACGTGTATTCGGTGTCGAACTATCTATCGACCCAATCCGACATCCAAGTGCTTCGGGTCAAGGACTACATCAAAAACCCGAAAATCAACGGATACCGATCACTGCATGTCATCTACGCCGTGCCGGTGTTTCTGTCGTCCGGCCCCCACTACACGCCGGTGGAAGTCCAGTTCCGCACCATCGCCATGGATTACTGGGC
>DBKS01000063.1:47653-55115 GCA_002298605.1 Bifidobacterium sp. UBA744
CCGCGCATGGAGGGCCAGGCGCCGGCAACGGAGTCTTCGGTCAGAAGTTGAAATTGTCCGGATCCGATCCGTGCCTCGTGTTGATGCCGAGATTCGACAGCGCCTCCATATCGGACGCCGACAGTTCGAAATCAAACACGTCGAAATTCTCACGGATGCGCTCGGCGTGCGTGGACTTCGGGATAACCACCACGCCACGCTGAAGATGCCAGCGGAGAATCGTCTGCGCCGGCGATTTGCCATATTTGGCGGCGATGCCCGCCACGATATCGTTCTTCAGCAGATTGCCGCCGGTGCCGCCAAGGGGGCTCCACGCCTCAGGCGTAATGCCGATGGAACGATCCCAGTCGATGAGCTCCTGATTGGGGAACTGGGGACTGGATTCGATTTGGTCGACCGCAGGCGTCATATCGGAGAACGACCGCAGCTCCTCAAGATGATGACGGTGGAAATTGCTCACGCCGATCGCACGGACGCGGCGCTCGGCATAGAGCTGCTCCAGTTGTTCCCAAGCCCGCTGCCAACCCTCCGCAGGCCAATGGATCAGGTAGAGATCCACATAATCGGTTCCCAGCCTGTCTAGACTTTCGAAGAACGCTTCTCGGGCACGACCGTCACGCACATCCTGATTCCACAGCTTGGTGGTGAGGAAAATATCGCGGCGCTTCACACCCGACTGGCGCACCCCCTCGCCTACCGATTCCTCATTGCCATAAACCTTGGCCGTGTCGATATGACGATAGCCGGTCTGCAAGGCCCAGCGCACGGCGTCAACGGTCTGCCGGCCGCTTTCCGTGCGGAACACTCCCAAACCGAGCTGCGGAATGGAAACGCCATTGTTCAGAACGATGGTTGGCTGATCGGCCATATGTACCTCCCTGGTGACAATGCAAGTGGTGACAATGCAAGGTTTTTCCCATGGTATTCCAAACACGACGCACCACGCCAACTCCGCCCGACGACGGCACCACGACGACTCCGCTTACGGCATATTCATATTTCCCCAAGCTTCTTCCCGTAGACTGGCGGCAAGGTAACACAAAGGAGCCATCATGCCATCCGGTCAATTCCCAGAGGACAATCGTCAATCCCAGCAACCGCAGTACGGCCAGCCATATACCGGCCAATTCCATCAGCAGCAGCCGCAATATGGCCAACCGCTCGCCCAACCGCAATATGCAGCGGCATCCGGCGCCTTCGGAACATCCGGCGCCACCGGAACCGCGACCTATACCACTAATCTTGCCTATTCCTACGAGCAGGCGGCGCGGGTCTCCATCACCCGCGCCTATGGCGAAATGACCCTCGGGCTGCTGGTCACCGCGGCAGTTGCCGTGCTCACCAATGCGACCGGTTTGCTGAGTGCCTTCGTTTCGGCGACCGGCACCTTGGGATGGATCGGTCTGGCGATCGCGCAAGTCGGTCTGGCCATTTTCCTCGGCGCGCGAATCACCAGGATCTCCACCGGCACGGCGCGCGCGATGTTCTACGCATATGCCGCCCTCATGGGATTCACGCTCAGTTCGATCTTCGCCGTCTACAGCCTTGGCAACATCGGCATTTGCCTGGCACTGTGCGCTGGATTCTTCTTTGCGCTCACCATGATCGGACTCACCACCAAGGTCAACATGCTCAAGGCGGGTCCCATTCTGATAGTCGGTCTGATCGTGCTCATCGTCGCCGAGCTCCTCATCTCGATGTTCTTCCCCGGCGATGCCATGCTGCAGATCGTCTCCGCCATCGGACTGCTCCTGTTTGCCGGCATGACGGTGTACGACGCGCAGTCGACACGCGCCATTTTCAACCAGTATCAGAGCCAGGGGCCTGAGATGATCAAAAAGGTGTCGGTCCTGTGCGCCCTGAACCTGTATCTCGATTTTGTGAATATGTTCCTGTATCTGCTGCAGCTGTTCGGTGACCGCGAGTAGCTTCGGCCGGCATCCTCTTCGGCACAGTCTCTGTCCGCCGATCCCCCAGGACCTGACCTGCATATATATGCGAGGTCAGGTCTTTTTGCTGCCTTTTGCCGCGCACATGGGACCGCAATCACGACACATTGATGCGTTAGCATAATTTGCCATGAAGAGCAGAGAACTGAGCAGCATGCTGTGCCTGGTATTAACCGCATTGATTTGGGGCTTTGCCTTCGTTTCCCAAGTGCAGGGCATGGCCACCATGTCACCGCTGTTCTTCAATGCCACGCGCTTCACCCTCGGCGCGATATCGCTCATTCCCGTTCTGTTGATCATGAGACGGACGCAGCCGCGGAACACGGGCGACGACAAATCCGCAACGGAAAGCACGACTGGAACTCAGGCTGAAGTTGAGGCGAAGACGGAGCTTGAGGCCGGCGCCGGATGGCGTCGCAACCCCGCGATCGTCGGAATGATTTGCGGGCTTTTTCTGTTTCTCGCCAGCACGCTGCAGCAATACGGCATTATGTACGGCCAGTCCGCAGGACGAGCCGGCTTCATAACGGCACTCTACATTGTGCTGGTCCCCCTACTGGCCTTCGTGTTTCTGAGACGCCGCATCACCATAACCGTGGTGACCAGCGTGGGCGTCGCCGTCGCCGGCTTTTATTTCCTGTGCATCACCAACGGATTCGGCTCATTGACGTTAGCCGATCTGCTGCTGCTCTTCACATCGCTGTTGTTTGCCGCCCATATTCTCATCATCGATACACTTGGAACGCATGTTGACGCGTTGCGACTCTCCTTCGCGCAGTTTTGCACCACGGCCGTATTGAGTTGGATCGGATCATTCGCGGATGGTTCCGTGGACTGGGCCGGAGCTTGCTCCTCATGGTTTCCTGTCCTCTATGCCGGTTTTGGATCCGTGGGCATCGCCTATACCTTACAAGCCGTCGGACAGCGATGGGTGCCGCCAACCCGGGCATCTCTCATCATGAGTCTCGAATCGTTCTTCTCCGCCGTGGGGGGCGCACTGTTTTTGGGCGAATCCATGACTCCACGCGGTTATCTTGGGTGTGCGCTGATTTTTCTCGGAACTTTGCTGGCTCAGGCACCCGCCAAACTACCCAAATGGCCGCGCCGATCGGATCCAGCGACCCATGTTTCCAAAAAGTGAGTCGCATTCCATATAGCGGTATGGCTCTGGTTTGTGAAAGAATCCATTATGGATTCTTTCACAAACCAGAGCCATACCGCATCTCCACCACGCCGCTTAGCGGCTTGATCCAACGTTAAACAAGGACCTATGAAAGACCACCTGCGCCAACGTCATCGCCAGCGATGTGAAAGAATCCATAATGGATTCTTTCACATCATGCCGCTTGTCCACAGAGCAAGAACGATTCCGCGGAATGGATGGCCGACATGCCAACGACTTCATCCGCCCATTTATTTCGTCAAATCATAGATGCTGACGCCATCCACTGTTTGCACGGTAAAGTTTTCCGCCACCCACTCGGCAATCTCGTTCGCCGAATTGGACCCTCCAAGCTGGTTGCCGCCCAGGCCGCCTCCGCCAATGTAATAATGGATACGTCCCTCAGCCACGTATTCCTTGAACTGCTCAAGGGTCGGACTTGGATCGGAACCATTGAATCCACCGATCGGCATCACGGCTTGCTCGCTGGCAAGCTGGTAGCTCGCGGCATTCTGCGAGCCGGTGGTTGCGGCAACCCAAGTGTACTGACCGGCATTATCCTTCAGCATGGCCACGATAGTCTCGCTGGCGGACCCGCCACCGAGCAAACCGCCGCCGCCTCCGGGACGAATCTGGCTGTTTTGCTCCGATGATGCCGCGCCATCGCGATTGGCGCCATTCGGGAACGACTGGCCGCTGCCGTCGGATTGCGACTGGCCGCTACCCCCACCGGCGGTCCCGTGAGGATTTCCCCGGGAATTGTTGCCGTTCGGCAGCCCAGGCCCGTTTTGTCCGCCGAATCCACCATTGCCGTTCACCGAGCCACCATGAGCCGGCCCGCCATTGCCCCGCATGCCAGGACCGCCGTTCTGCGCACCACCCGGTCCTCCGCCCATGCCGGTGGATCCTGTGACATTGGGACCAGCCGTGACAATGGAACCCTGATGACCTACGGACACCGTATAGGCAGTCCATGCAACCGGACCGGCATAGAGAGCAACTGCGCCCAGCGTCACCGCCACGATTCCAGCAACGCGAGCGATCGACACCATTGCCGGTGTACGCAGAACACGCAATCCGCGCAGAGGCACGGCGGCGATGGCAAGCGCGGCCAGAATCAAGACGGACGCCAGCCCGAGCATCAGCACCACGATCTTGAGCCAAGGCACCCAACTGGAACGTCCCAGCAATTCAACCGCCCAGATCGCAGTAACCAGCGTGACGACAGCGGCGCACGAGCGCGCCCACAGGGCATGGCGACGTTCCCAAAGAACCGATGCCGCTATTGCAACCAGCACCGCCACGGACGGAGCAAGCGCCACGGTGTAGTACTGGTGGAAGATGCCCGACATATAGCTGAACACCACCCAAGTAACCAGCAGCCATGACCCCCAGACGATCACGCTGGCGCGACGAAGATCGGTACGGCGAGCACACCGGCATGCAATGCAGCCAATAACGATTCCCAGTGCGGCGACTGGGGCGAGCCACGCGATTTGCCCACCAAACTCACCGTCAAGCAGCCGAGTCAGTCCGGTTTCGCCCCACATGCCTCCCGAGGCCTTTCCGCCGCCGACAACGGCGCCATTCTCGTTGCCGGTAAGTCGCCCAAAACCGTTGTAGCTAAAAGTCAATTCGAGGAACGAGTCCGTCTGGGATCCTCCGATATATGGACGGGATCCTGATGGCACTATCACCGTCAGCAGCATCCACCATCCGGCAAATACCAGCATGCTGACGATCGCCACCAGCCCGTCGACAATCCGGCGGATCAACTTGGTGGGGGAAGCGGCCAACACCGCAAACGCAAATCCGGGAAGCACGAGCAGAACCTGCAATTGCTTGGTCAGGAAACCTAATCCGACCAATGCGCCGGCGAACGCCAACCATGCGGTACGACGACGATTGGCTTGCCGGTTGTCAGGATATTCCAGCGAGCGCAGCACCGCGTATGCCGCACCGGTCATTAGTGTGACGAGCAGCGCGTCCGGATTATTGAATCGGAACATCAGCGCCGCGACAGGCGTGGTGGCGAGCGTCAGCCCCGCGATCGCACCGAACCAATTGCCCCAATACCGTCGGGTGCAGGCATAGACCAGCCAGACCGATACCATGCCGCAGATCGCCTCGGGCAGGAGGATGGCAAAGGAGTTGAGGCCGAACATGCGTACGGACAGGGCCATCAGCCAGATGGCTGCCGGCGGCTTATCGACGGTGATGGAGTTGCCCGCGTCGGACGATCCCCACAGAAACGCCCACCAGTCGACGGAGCCGGCCTGCGCGGCGGCTGAGTAGAATTCGTTGGCATAGCCCGATGCAGTGAGGTTGACGAACATGATGATGCAGCTCAGTCCCATCATGACGGCGAACCCGATCCAGTCCAATGGGGCTCGGCGAACGGCGACGGGATGACGCATCGTCATGACGGGCTGCGGGTGCACGAATTGGCCGCCGCGAATCCCAATGAATGACGCCAAGCGGGATTTCCGCGGCGAAGACGTGATTGATGCGCACGAGGCTGCTGTTGGCATGGTAGTTCCCTTCGATTGAGCACGATGGATTTCGACGCTGAATGATGTGTCGCCAATTGGTTTCATAGCGCGGAGGGCTTTGTCGGGGAAGATGCCGATGCCGGATGGCCTTGCGAATTCTCGGGCTTTCCAGCGTCATCGGAATTGGCGGCACCGCCCGATATGCCATGTTGCGAATATGCGCCGCGTAACGATTCCATGCGGTTTGTCTGTCGACGACGCATGAGTTTCAGCGTGCGGCTCATTCGCCACATGCCGGCCAGATCCTTGGCGATGGTGTCGGGAATATTCACGGTGGTTCCCGCATCCTCCACCCAATGTACTGGGAATTCATATATGCGCATGTTGGTCGCCTGTGCCAGCAAGAGCATTTCGGTATCGAAGAACCATTCGTCGTCCTGTATGTACGGCAGCAGATGTCGCGCGGCGGAAGCCGTCATGGCTTTGAATCCGCATTGCGCGTCACGGAAGGCGGCGCCGAGCAGCGAGCGCAGCAATGCGTTATAGGTCTGCGAGATCACTTCGCGTTTCAGAGACCGCGTAACCTCGGATTCATCACATAACCGACATCCGGTTGCCACATCCGCGCCGCCACGCAGCAATGCCCAAATCAGCGCATTGGTGGAGCGAATGTCCGTGGATAAGTCGGCATCCATATATGCCACGACTTTGGCTTCGGACTCGCCCCACGCAAGTTTCAATGCACGGCCGCGACCTTTGGCGGCGATTTTCACGGCTCGCACCAGATCAGGATATTGGGAGGCCAATTGTGCGGCAATGGGCCATGTGGCGTCGGTGCTGGCATTGTCTGCCACGACAATGTTCCACGTATATGGAAATTCCTCGTGCCGAGTGCGGGAAAGATAATTCGTCAACGTTATAACGGATGCGCTTAACTGCTCTTGTTCGTTATAAACAGGAACGACGATATCGACGTCGACGCGGCGAGGCGTCCCAACACGCTCGACGATGGTCGACAGCATCTGCGGACCGTCCATCGTCCGAATGGCCGGTGAATAGCTGCTGAGCTGAAGTGTTTCTGATTGGTCCATGTCTACAGGAAACAATCGATTTCATGGAGTATGTCCCGCGCCAGGTACAAGGCAGCTGTCGATTCTCGAATAGCATGCGAAATGATCCCTGAACACTTTCTGAAGACGCATCCCCCGTCTCGAACATATCTCTGTTGCACCCACTCCTAAGACGAGGCGTGCGCGCTACCTTAACGACATACTTGATTCGTCGCCGAGATAGAACGGAGTCAATGACTGCAGCGACCTAATCGCATATCTCCATTTCGAAACCACAACAGGCAGAGGCCTCCGGCTCCCCCAAGAGCAGCCGGAGACCCGAATGGAATCAATACGATGCATAAGGAACAGGTAGCGAAAGAACAGGTAGCGAAAGAACTTCCAACTACTGCATATTAAACTCGTGCGTCACCTTAACGCCACTGTTCACCGCCAGAAAGGCGCTGACCTCAACGTCGACCGGCGAATCATCCGTCAGAACATACCCGATCGTCACTGTTGACGAGGTGCCCGGCTGCAATTCCCGCATATACGAATCGGCATCATAGCCCGAAGGCGAATCAGTATATATCGCCGTAGCCAGTTCGACGCCATTCTGGAACACCTGCGGATGAGCCAACGTCGCGAAGGAATTATTCCGCGTCGTGGTATTGGTCCATTCGTATGTCACCACGACGGTAGGCTTATTCTCGTAATCCCTACCGCTTTTGACTGCGGACACGATCTTCACATGCGCCCCATCGATATCTCCTTCGGTATCCTGAGCGCCTTGCGCTTTCGAATCGGCGG
>DBKS01000063.1:55145-59005 GCA_002298605.1 Bifidobacterium sp. UBA744
GAATCGTCAATGGCCTTGCTGGCCGTGGATTGCATGGCCAGCGTGATAATGATCGCCAGCACGGACAGCACCACGCCAATGACGGAGACCGCCTTGCCCTTCTTCTTGCCTCGCGCAGCGCCAACGAGCCCTATAAGGGCGAGCACCGCTCCGATCACGCCAAGTATGGCGGCAAGATTATTGATGATGGGGATAAAGCTCAGCACCACCGCCAACACCGCGAACACCACGCCAATGATGCCGCATACCGTCATGCTCTGCGGTTTGCCCGTTGGATTCTGCTGCGGAACAGTCATGTCAACTCTCTCTTTCTCCGGTGGATCGATGATGCACGCCGTCTCATAAGACGCGCACCGCCATGTACTGTCATCGTAAAGAACGGGAAAATGGCAGGCCATTGGACGACAGGCCATATTTCAATGCCCGATAGGGCAAATCATCCAGGCGACTCATGTTCAACCGTCCAATAGCGAGACGCGACGCAACGCAATACAGTGGAAGCATGAGATCACAGAGCCATGGCTACCGCAGCGCATCAGACGCCGACAACGGCGTCAAAACCTCGCTGCGCCCGAGGCCCTGGCCGTCCATGGCCTCGCCGGATGCAGACGAAGTGCCGGTTCGCACCAAACCCTGGTGCACAGTCGTCATGATCGCGATGGCGGGCCTGTTCTCACTGATACAAACCTCATTCACGGCCCAACGCTACATGCAGAATCCCGATAGCGGCATGTTCATTTGGATGATCATCAGCACGTTCCTCGCGTTCATGCTCCCCATGATCCTTCTCAGCCGCAATTCCTGGCCGGAGCCGGTATTCTGGATCGCCTGCGCCATTGTCATCATATTTCCCTACAGCCCGATGCTGGCCCTCGAGGCCTTCGCGGCTTTGATCGCGAGGCGCTCGTCCCGGCGCAGAACCATTCAAGCTTCGGCCGCGGCGCTGACCGTGGCCATGCTGTCGGAGATCCGCGACGCCATCCAGCCCAGCGACGCGTCGTTTTGGCATGCCGTGTTCGCCAAACCGAATACCGGCCAGAACGGCGTTCCCATAGAACTGCTAACCGACGAGCCCGTTATCGTCATCACGGCGGGAATCGTCGCGATCATCGAAACCGCCGTCGCATTGCTCATCGGATTGCATATACGATCGCGAGCCAGGCTGCACGAAGCCGACGCACGGGCGGCAGTGGCGCAGCATCATGCGGAGCATCTTCAAACGGACTTGGCCAGCCAGCAGCTCGCCGACGCCATTGCCGCAGAGGCGCACGACACATTGGCGCATTCGCTCTCGCTGATCGCGCTAAACGCCAGCGCGCTGCAAGCCGAGGCCTCCAAACTCGCCGGGAGCGCCGAGGCGCAGATCATCGCCGAGAAAGCGGAAACCATACGCCGCCAATCCGCGGGAGCTCTCGATGAGGCGCACGCCATTATCGACATGCTACGACATCCCGATCAAGCGTGGGAGCAACTGACGGCCAATGAAGAGACCTCGCTGACCAGGGAGTCATTGGATTCGCTCATTGCCGACAATCGTGGCGGCGGGCTGCAGCTCAACACCTGGATCGACATCCGACAGCTTAGCGAACTTGACGACGACATTGGCAAAATCGCCTTTCGCGCCATTCAGGAGAGTTTGACCAACGCACGTCGCCATGCCCCCGCCATGCCCGTCTCCCTGGAAGTCATGGCAACCCCTTCGGAGGGAATTCACATCCACATCAGCAACCCAGTGTCAACGATTGCAAGTCCACAGCCATCAGACGCATCGCAGGCGCACAAGCCACCACAGGCGGAACATCCGCAAGACAACAAGGCACGAGGGAGAAAGCCGCAAGGCGTAGGACTGCAAGGCCTCGCCGCACGGGTAAAGACAGCGAACGGGCAGTGCCGATACGGCCTCGATGACCGGCACATCTTCCACGTCGATGTCATGTTGCCCTGGCGCAATTAAGATGGCAACCGTGAATGAACAGCAGCGCACCATCACCGTCAGCGTCGTTGATGACGATCCCATGATCTGCCAGGCAATAAGCCTTATCCTCAACGACTATTCACAGGGACGAATCACCGTAATCTCCACCTCGCTCAACGGCGATGACTGCATCACCAAAGCACGGGACGAGCATCCTGACGTGATACTGATGGACATAGCCATGCCGGGACTCGACGGCATCGAGGCGACTCGCCTGCTCAAACTCCTGTCCCCCTCGCCTCATGTGCTGATGCTCACATCGTTAAGTCCGTCCGGCACCGTCGAACGCGCGGCGGAAGCCGGAGCGGAAGGATTCGTATCGAAAACCGACGCCCCGGAGGACATCATCCAGCGAGTCCTCGGCGTCTGCGACGGAAATCCGCAATTCAATCCGGCCAGCCAGAAGCAGCTCATCGACGACTTGCACGCCACGCAACCCCAATCACGCCGGGAAGAGGCACGTCAGCTGCTCAACGGACTTCCCGAGCGCGAACGCGAAGCCGTCATATTGGCCGCCGAAGGATTCACGAACGCCGAAATAGCCGCGCGCATGTTCATATCGGAAAGAACCGCCAAAGCGCATCTTTCATCAGCTTCGGACAAACTCAACATGGGCCGCGTCCAAATGGCACGGCTCGTTGAACGCGCGGATCTTCCCCAACGCGAGTAATGTCACAATCGACTCAGCGAAACAGCCCGACGGCAACCTACGATGCCGTTAGAACTGGGACAACCCAACCTCATGATGCCGTCCGGTTTCCAACCATTGCGCCAAATCATCCGGTCCCGAGAACACCGTTTCGACGGACTGCGCAATCATGAGATTCACGTGAGCCCCCGGTGCTAACCCGTCAAGATACCCATAGACGGGAATACCATGCGCGTAGGCGTATCCGATCTCGAACATGGTTCCGGAATCCTCGTCCATCAGATTGGCAATCACCATATCAGCGTCGCAAATTCCCCGAATGTCATCCAAAAAACACCGCCGAGGGCCAACCTCGCCGATCTCAGACACGAAACGCGGCTTGAACAGCGTCTTCCCGTGCGACTCCAGTACCGCCTCCAGCCGCTCCATGTCGGCAACCTGCTTGTCATTGAAAAACGGTCCGGCCACATACACATTATGACGGCAATGCCCGGTGCCTGTGCCTGCGACGACGCCAACGGCATCGGACGCATGCCCGCCACCGTATCCATGGCTATGGCCATGATCAGACACGGCCACAGCTGGAACCATACGGGCCAGGGAGTCCGACGGATGCGACCAATCGGTGACGGCTTCGACGTTGTTGCCGTCCGGGTCAAGCACAAAAGCCGCATAATAACCGGGATGATATGCGCGCAATCCCGGCGTACCATTGCCCTTGCCACCGGCTGCAATGGCCGCATCATAGAACGCCCCGACGCTATCGCGGCCAGCCGCACGGAACGCGATATGCGTGGCATCCGAACGACGCCCGTCCTGTTCCGCTGGCGCAACATAGAAATCAGCCCGAGGCGTCCCGTCATCCACGCCGAAGCCGACAACGGCACCATGCCGCACCTTGCGCACATATCCCAGCGGAGATAGGGCCCGCTCGTAGAATGCGACCGACCGTTCACAGTCAAGCGCATGCAATGTCAGATGATCCAGCATGGTGCACATATCCTTCGACGTTCACATAACCGCCGCCGTTCGATCGTCCGCCCGCTCACCGTGCCGGACGACAACCACATACCAACGACACTCCAGAGAAGTACCACTCCGCGGAACAATGGAAGCACGGAGGAAACCCACCCGGCAAAAGAGGGAAAGGGGAGATGGTGAGGGCAAGGGGAGAGCCGAGATCACTCTCCGGTCTCCCTCACCGCCGCGAATGCACGATCCGCGATAGACGATCCG
>DBKS01000063.1:59047-61184 GCA_002298605.1 Bifidobacterium sp. UBA744
TGTCCCCATCCGCAATCAGCCCAGGAAGTCTCGCAACGCATACAGCGGACACGGACGGGGACACCTATATCACAATCTCAACATTTCGCTATTGGCGCATGAGCTTGCGCAGCACGTACTGCAGAATGCCTCCGTTGCGGTAGTAGTCGGCCTCGCCGGGGGTGTCGATACGCACAACGGCGTCGAATTCGGTGACCGAGCCATCCGCATGCGTGGCGGTGACATGCACGGTCTTCGGCGTGGCACCGGCATTCAGCCTTTCAACGCCCTCGATATCGTAGGTCTCGGTGCCGTCGAGGCCCAGGGACTCATAGGATTCACCCTCGGGGAACTGCAACGGCAGCACACCCATGCCAATGAGGTTGGAGCGGTGGATGCGCTCGAAGCTTTCGGTGATCACGGCCTTCACGCCCAGCATGACGGTGCCCTTGGCGGCCCAGTCACGAGACGAACCGGTGCCGTATTCCTTGCCGGCCAACACCACCAGCGGCACGTCGTTGGCGATGTAATCCTCGGAGGCCTCGAAAATCGTCGTCGGAGCCTTCTTGAGGAAGTCGTAGGTGAAGCCGCCCGGCGTCACCTCCTCACCCACGGAGGCAAGCAGCTGGTTACGCAGCCGAATGTTGCCGAAAGTGCCGCGCACCATGATCTCGTGGTTGCCTCGGCGAGAACCATAGGAGTTGAAATCCTTCTGCGCCACGCCACGCTCGATCAGATACCTGCCGGCAGGGCTGGACGCCTTGAACGCACCGGCCGGGGAGATGTGGTCGGTGGTCACGGAATCGCCGAGCAGAGCCAGAACGCGGGCCCCGTGAATATCGGTGACGGGCTCGGGCTCGGCGCTCATACCGTCGAAGAACGTCTGCCTGCGCACATAGGTGGAGTTCGGATCCCATGCGAACTGCTCACCTGCCGGCACATCCAGACCCCTCCAACGCCGATCGCCGTCGAACACGGAAGCGTAGTCCTTCACGAACATCTCGCGAGAGACGGTGTCCGCCACTGTTTTGGCGATTTCTTCGTTGGACGGCCAGATATCACGCAGGAACACCTTGACACCATCCTTGTCGACGCCCAACGGCTGGGTCTCGAAATCGAAATCCATCGTGCCGGCAAGCGCATACGCGATCACCAGCGGCGGCGAAGCCAGATAGTTCATTTTGACGTCCGGACTGATGCGGCCTTCGAAGTTACGGTTGCCGGAAAGCACTGCGGTGACGGTCAGGTCGTTCTCATTGACGGCCTTGGAGATTTCCGGCAGCAGCGGACCGGAGTTGCCGATGCAGGTGGCGCAGCCGAAACCAACCAGCTGGTATCCGAGCGCATCAAGATCGTCCTGCAAACCGGCCTTGGCGAGATAGTCGGCCACCACCTGGGAGCCGGGCGCCAGCGAGGTCTTCACCCACGGCTTGGGGCTCAGGCCGCGCGAGTGCGCATTGCGGGCGATCAGACCGGCGGCGATCATGACGGACGGGTTGGACGTATTGGTGCAGGACGTGATCGAGGCGATTGCGACATCGCCGTTCTTCAGGTCGAAATCGCCGCGGAAATCGGTGGAGACCGCGACCGGGTCCTTCACCGTCCGTTCGGTTTCGTATGCAGGCAGCGTTTCCTCGAACTTCTTCTTGGCATCATCGAGCACAATGCGGTCCTGGGGGCGCTTCGGTCCGGCAATGGAGGGAACCACCGTTCCCAAATCCAGCTCCAGATACTCCGAATACTGCGGCTCCACATAGTTCGGATCCTTGGCGTCGCCCCACAACCTGTTGGCCTTGGCATAGGCCTCGACCAGCGCGACCTGCTCGGCGGAACGACCGGTGAGGCGCAGGTAGTCCAAGGTCACGTCATCAATCGGGAAGATGCCGCAGGTGGAGCCGAACTCAGGACCCATATTGCCGATGGTGGCGCGGTTCGCCAACGGCACCGAGGCGATGCCCTCGCCGTAGAACTCCACGAATTTACCGACCACACCGTGCCGACGCAGCATATCGGTAATCGTCAGAACCACGTCGGTGGCCGTCACACCCTCCGGAATGGAACCCGTGAGCTTGAACCCAACCACTCGCGGCACCAGCATGGAAATGGGCTGGCCGAGCATGGCTGCCTCGGCCTCGATGCCGCCCACGCCCCAACCGAG
>DBKS01000063.1:61249-69980 GCA_002298605.1 Bifidobacterium sp. UBA744
TCCGCCTCGGCCTTGGTCATCACGACTTTGGCCAGGTATTCGATATTCACCTGATGGATGATGCCCGTCCCCGGCGGCACCACACGGAAGTTGCGGAACGCCTGCTGCCCCCAGCGCAGGAATTGGTAGCGTTCGCCGTTGCGTCGGTATTCGATGTCCATGTTCTGCTGCAACGCGTCGGCGACACCATACTTGTCGATCTGCACGGAGTGGTCGATCACCATATCGGACTGGACCTGGGGATTGATGACTTCGGGGTCCCCGCCCAGATCCTTCACCGCATCGCGCATGGTGGCGAGATCGACGATGCACGGCACGCCGGTGAAGTCCTGCATCACCACTCGGGACGGCGTGAACTGGATCTCATGGCTGGGCTGTGCGGCAGGATCCCAGTCGAGCAGGGCCTTGACGTGATCGTCGGTGATGTTGGCCCCATCGATGTTGCGCACCAGATTTTCAACCAGCACCTTCAGTGAATACGGCAGATGGTCGATGCCTGGCAGATTGTCGATGCGGTAGTAATCGAGATCCTTGCCGCCGGCCTTAAGAGTCGACAACTGGTCGTCGCGTAAGGACATGCTTCCTCCGAGCTCAAAACACACGAATAACGTATCGATTATCCGGCATGGATGGGTCCGCCGCGTAACGTTCAATGCTGGCGTGTCGCATTGGCATATGCAATAATCCGCCAGCAGAGCGGCACGATCAGCAGACACAGGAAAAACACCGCGACCGAGCCGGCAAGCGCGATGGATGTCGCGACCAGCATCTGACCGGTGGGAATCACCAAGGCGAAGAAATTGCGCACAACGGGGATCATCGCCCCGATCACCCCGGCCGCGGCGAAGAGCAGCACAAGCACCCCACGCCAACCATTCAGAGGTCGGGCGACGCGGGCCAGCACGAACACGCCCAGCATGAACAGAATGATCGCGCACGTGGCTCGCAGCGACATGAGGTCCGCATCGGAGGTTTCGACCTTCCACCCCATAATGCCCGGCAATGTCCAGGCAGCCAGCAGCACCGAAATGGCGACGGCCACGCCGCCCGGCAGCGCGAAATGAACCACGCGCTTCAGGAAGCCCGGCTGATAGCGACGGGTGTTGGGGGCAAGGGCCAGCACGAAGGCCGGGATGCCGATGGTCAGCGCACCGATATAGGTGATGTGACGAGGCAGATACGGATAGGGAACCTGCGTGAGCACCACGCCAAGCGAAATCAACGCCGAATACACGGTTTTCACGAGGAACAGGCTGGCGACGCGTTCCATATTCGCCATCACCTGGCGTCCCCGGGCCACGACCTCGGGCAGATGCGAGAACTTCGAATCCACCAGCACCACCTGCGCCACGGCTTTGGTTGCCGACGCGGCATTGCCCATCGCAATGCCAAGATCCGCCTCCTTGATGGCGAGCGCATCGTTCACGCCGTCACCCGTCATCGCCACCACATGGCCCTGCACATGCAGCGCCTGGACGATCGCCTTCTTCTGATCGGGCAGCACGCGGCCGAGCACATCGACATTTTCGAGCGTGCGCGCCATTTCATTGATATCATCGGGCAGATCGCGGGCGTCCATGGCGACGGGCTCCCGATCTCCGGTGAGTTTGACTTTGTGCGCGATGGCCCCCACAGTCACGGGATTGTCGCCGGAAATGATGCGGGCCCGCACGCCTTGCTCGCGGAACCAGGCAAGCGTCTTCTCGGCGTCGGGGCGGATATGCTCGGAGCACAGCACCAATGCCACGGGAATGGCGTGGGGATCGATATGCGGCTCCTCAGGCCGCAAGGCCCCGTCCGGCGCATAGGCGAGCAGCAGCACACGGTTGCCGTCAAGCGCATAGCCGTTCACCTGGTCGAGGAGCTCGCCCCCGTCGCAATCCAATGCGGACAGCAGCACCTCGGGCGCACCCATCATCCATATGCCGGCCGGCGGATTAGCCGCCGTGGCATCGTCGCCGGTGGATGCCGTCGCATCATACGCTATGGCGCTCCATTTGCGCGCCGATGAGAACGGTATGCGCCCGGACACGGAGCCGGCCACGCACCCTCGTTCGCCCAGGCCGGCGAGCACTGCCTGGGCGGTGCCGTTGGGGTTCTCCTCGTTGCAGCAGTCGAACAGCGCCTGTATGGCCGCCTGCTCGGACACCTCGCCCGCAGGCGCGTGGCGGGCGGCCGCCGCCGAATCATGGGAAGCCGCGCCATGAGCCATCGCGTCATGCACCATAATCAGTCGGTCATATGCGATGCCGCCATCCGTGATCGTTCCGGTTTTGTCGAGATTCAGGCAGTCCACGCGAGCCAGCGTCTCGACCGACTCCAGTTCCTGCACCAAGGTGTTCCGACGCGCCAGCCTCATTGCGGCGAGCGCGAAATTCAGGGAGGTGAGCAGCACCAAGCCTTCGGGAATCATGCCCACGACGCCGGCAACCGCGGACACCACGGCGTCCCGCCACGCCCCGGTGTCGATCGCATGGTTCCAACCGCCGACGGAACGAATCTGCGACCAGATCAGCAGCACGCACAGCGGCACCACCACAACGGTCATGAACCTCAGAATCGTGTTGATGCCGGCGGTCAGATCGGACACGGTTTTCTTGTATACCTTGGCCTGGGCGGTCAGCGTGGCCGCGTAACTGTGCTCGCCCACCGCGTTCACCCGCACCAATGCCAAGCCCGACACCGCAACCGACCCCGAATAGATCTGATCGCCTTCCGCCTTGCGCACGGTACGCGACTCGCCGGTCAACATGGACTCGTCAAGTTCCAGCCCCCATGTCTCCACAATCTGCGCGTCGGCGGGCACCTGGTCGCCGGAACGCACCCACAGCAGATCGCCGAGCACGATCTCGTCATGACGAATGCTGACATCCTCGCCGTCGCGACGCGCCATGAAGTTCGACGCCACCAGAATCGACAGCTTGTCAAGCGTGTATTTCGCCCTCAACTCGGTAATGATGCCGATGCCGGTGTTGATGATGATCACGAAGCCGAATACCGCGTCCTTCCATGACCCGGTGGCCAGCACCATCACCATGGCCGCCGCGATGATGCCATTGAACAGCGTGAACACGTTGGACCGCACGATCTCGCCAACCGAACGGGACGTTTGGGCGCTCACCCTGTTGACCTGGCCATTCTGCACGCGGAGGGCCACATCGGCGGAGCTCAGCCCCCGGTGCACAGTGTGGGGCAGGGATATGGTTGCGGTCGGCGAAGAACTCATACGTCCAGACTAGTCGAGGAATGTCGAAACGGCGCTCATTCTCGGGACGGATATTAGACGGATATCGGGCGGATATTGCGATGACCGCCCCGGAGCCATCAGGACGGGGCGCTGCGATGATTCATCCCAACTTGACATCCATGGTTTTGTCATGGGCATGATCGTCGATGATCTGGATCGTCGCGTCGAAAATCGATGTGGCCGCAGCGTCCGAACCGTCAACCACATGGAAGATCGCCGCATACAGCGTCTCGTCCACGGTAACGGTATCAGTGGGGTCGACCAGCACCACCGGATAGCCGGCTTCACGGGCCGTCTTCAGGCCCTCGGTCCACTGGTTCACATTATTGGGGCCGATCATCACCGCCGACAGGTTGCGATTCGTCGCGTCGATGATGGCGCGATTCGCGGCCTGCGCATCCAGCCCCTCCATCGACATGTACGCGGTGTCCAGGCCCGACGACTGCAGCGCGTTCACGATGGGGCGGTCGACGGAGGTGTCCTGGGAGCCGATGTATATGACAATCGCGTCGGAAACGTCCACCCCATCATGCTGGATGGCAGGCTCGGTGGCCTGTGTATCGCCGACGGCCAGGCCCTGCGGCACGCAGCCGGCGGTCATCGACACCAGCGCAGTCGCGCACAAGGCGACCGCCGTCATTCGTTTGAGGTTCCGGATCATCACATGGGAATTGTAGCGGACCATCTACGACACGTCATCTTCTCTCAACGCATTGAGCGGGAACGGACAAACAGGGCGATTGTCTCGACGTGGTGGGTCATGGGATAGATGTCGAACGCGCGGATCGAGCGGATCTCGTAGCCGAGTTGTCCCAAGGTGGCGGTGTCACGCGCCAGACTCGTCGGATCGCAGGCGATGTAGATGACGGCCGGGGCCTGGGACCGGGCGATCTGATGGCACACCTTCGCGCGCGCGCCGGCACGCGGCGGATCAAGCACCACCACATCGGGGCGGGACAGGTCGGCAGGCACATGATGGACCAAGGTTTTCGCCACATCGCCCTGAAGGGCTTCCACGCCCTCCAAGCCAGCCGCGGCGATATTGCGCCGCGCGTTCCTGACGGCGCCCGGCGCGCCCTCGACCGTCAGCATTCTCGCGTCGGAGGCAGACAGTGTGGCCATGGGCAGCGTGAACAGCCCGGAACCCGAATACAAATCCCACAGCACGGCGTTGTCCTTGCCATTCAGGGATTCCTTCACCAGACCAAGCACGTATTCCGGCAGCCGCATGGGCGCATTGCGGTGGATCTGCCAGAACCCGCCGGCATCCACGGCATAGGAGAAGTCGCGCCCGTCAACGGCGACACGCTCGGTCAGACGACGATTGCCCGCGACGAGATCACCATCCACCAGCACGGCGTAGTTGGCGGATCGCGCGACGTCGCCACGAGGCTCCGGAACCGCAACACGGATCTGCGCCCCCGGTTCGAAGCCACCCTCCCAGATATGCTCGCGATCGGCCACGGCAAGCAGTGCCCGAGTGGCCAATGGCATGGTGTCCAACCGGACACGGGTATGCGACCCCCTCCGACGCATGGAGGCGAATCCCTCCTCATCGGCAATAAGTTCGATGCGGGTGCGCCAATTGAGACCGCCCAACTCCGCGTCGTCCGTCAGTCTCTCCACCGGCACGCCAATATCGACATGTCCAAGACGACGCATTTGCTCTTCGACGACGGCACGCTTCCAGGCCAACTGTCCCGGCAGCGAGACATGCACCAGATCGGCGCCGCCCACTCCCCCGCCCATGGCCAGCGGACCGGCCAGCGGCCAAGCGGGATCGCAGCGATCCGCCGACGACTCCAACACCTCCACGACTTCGCCCGTCCAGAAGCGGTCGTCGCGACGAGACGGCTCATCCAATGCGATGCGTACCAGCTCGCCCGGCAACGCAAAGCGCACGAACACCACCCGTCCGTCGATATGCGCCACGCAACGGCCCTGATCGGCATATCGTTCGATGCGAACCTGCGCTATCACGCGTTGTCCTTTCCAGCGACGTCATGATGAGATGTATGAGTGCGACCGGCCTCCGACGCATCTGCATCCGCTGCGGCGCCGGAGACCGCGATGGCGGCGGAGGCGACTTTGTGCCGATGCAACGGGGTGGCGATAATGAGGTACGACACCCAAATCGCCAGCGCCCAGAACGGGATTCCCATCACCAGTCTGGTGATGCCCAGAGCCGCCACGTTATCAGCCAGATACAACGGCACCTGCACCAGCAGACGCACGCCGAACAGTCCCGTCCACAGGGCGGTGACGATCATATAGGCCCTCCACAGCGGCCTATCGTTCTTCCAATCAGCCAGCCAGGCACCGAACTGTCCGGTCGGCAGGGTGCGTATGAATTCCACCAGCAAACCAACGCCGGGAACGCGTACGGCCATTGAAACGGACAGCGCCACCAGATACACCGCATTCGTGATGAACCCGAATGTGTAGTAGTTGCGCGCCTCGTGGCTGTTCCACGCCCAGACCAGGCAGATGCCGACCGCAATCAGGCCGGAGAGCGCGCCCATAGCCGACTGCCGCTGCGCCAGGCGCACCAGCACCTGCAGGCCGGCCAGCACCGCCGAAACGATCACGGTGAGCTGCAGATTCGACGTAATGATGAACATCACGACGAACACCAGCCCGGGCAGCAGCGATTCGACAATGCCTCTCGGACCGCCTATCGCCTCGATGACCGAAAAATCCTCGGCGTCGGATCGGGCAAGCGAGGCAAGCCCGCCGCGTGGCGTCGGCCGGCCGGCCGGGGTGCACCGCTCGGTCCGGATAGTAGGGGTGGATTGACGGGACTGACCGGTCCGGTCGCTCCGCGTGGGCTGGTCCGCCATATCGTTTAGCGGACCTCGGAGAACATCGGACCGCGAGACAGCGTGGTCTTGGTCTCGGTCTCGTGGTCGGAGCTCAGCGGGCCCTTCGGCTTGCCGGGAATCTCAGTGGCAGCGGCGTCGACGGACTCGCCGTTGGCCTCGGCCTCGGCCATGGCGCGACGCTGGGCCGGGGTGATCGGCGCGTGCATGGGGATCATGTCGCGCGGGGCCAGCGGCTCCTCGCCACGGGCCACCACAATGCGCGTGAAGTACTTGTCGAGCACGTCCTTCTGCTCTTCGCCGTCCTGAGCCGCCTTGCCGGCGAAAATGCCGCGGAGCATCCAACGCGGCCCGTCCACACCGACGATGCGGGTCATCACGGTGCCGCTTTTCAGATGCACGGGCAGCAGCAGCTCCTTGCCGAAGGTGCCGTCGATTTCGCTGGCCTCGCTGTTGGTCTCCAGCAGATCGGCACGGACGTCGTCCCACAACCCCATGGTTTTCGGCGCGGCATACGCCTCAAGTTCCAGTGTGGAGTTGCCCACCGTAATCACGGCGCCAAGCACCGTCCCGGAAGCACGGTCGGCCTTCAGCCGCAGACCGGCATTGTCGTACTGCATCGGGATCATCGGCAGGAACAACGAACCGATATCAAGATAGTCGTCATAGTCCGGCACGTTCTCGTCCTCGATATCCCACGGACCGTTTGCCTCGCCACGATCGGAGAAGACGACGCCCTCGTCGGCGGCGTTCCCGGCGTCCGCGGCACCGGCCGCCTCTTCGGACTGGGAGCCTTCGGACTGCGCGGCGTTGTCAGCGTCCTTGCCATCCTCGCTTACCACATCCTCGACGCCGGAGGTATCCTCCTTGTCGTGATGCTTTTTCCTGCCGAATCCGAACAATCCCATAGTTCCTCATTTCGTAACGGTTGCAACCCTGCCTAGCCTAGCACCTGAACATGCACGACGGCTTCGTCTCGTCGGCGGCGGGACGGCGAGACGAAGCCGGACCGGGCCGAACTTGACTCACACGTCATAGGTGATGGTCAACGGTGCATGATCGGACCATCTGGCGTCATAGCTGGGGGCCTTGTCGATCACGAACCCCCGTGCCGTCTGCGCCAGCTCCGGAGTCGCGAACTGGTAGTCGATGCGCCAGCCCACGTTGTTGTCGAACGCCCGCCCGCGCTGGCTCCACCAGGTGTAGGGCCCCTGGATCTCACCGGCCAAGTCGCGCAGCACATCCACGAACTCATACTCGTCCAGCCACTTATCGACATAGGCGCGCTCAGCGGGCAGGAAGCCGGCATGCTCCGCATTGCCCTTGGCGTTCTTGATGTCCAACGGCGTATGCGCGATATTGAAATCGCCGCAGAGCACCGCCTGGCGTCCGCCTTTCGCAGCTTCGTCGCGCAACTCACCCAGCCGAGGCAGCATGGTGTCGAGAAACCGGAACTTCTGGGCCATCTTGACCTCGTCCTCGGCGACGCCCGCATGCACATACACGCAGACAACCGTGATCACATATCCCTGCGGGGTGCGTACGTCGGTTTCGATCCATCGGCCGGAATCCACGTCTTCGGTGAGTCCGGGCAACCCGAATCGCCGGTCCACCACATCCAGGTCGGTGAGCAGCCCCACACCGGCACGCCCTTTGATGCGGCAGACCTCATTCTGACGATGCAATGCGTCTGTCGTGGTCGTTTTCCCGGTAGCGACGTAGGCATCGGCAAAATAGTCGAAAATGGGATCGATTGCTTCCTGGGGGGCGCGCACCTCCTGCATGCACCACACGTCGGGCGTATGCTGACGCACCCATGCGTCGACGCCCTTGCGTTTGGCGGCGCGGATGCCATTGAGGTTGGACGTGGTGATAGTGATGGTCATGACAGCGACCTTACCACTGCAGACAGTCGTCCAATGGTCCTGTGCCGCGCCGGAGGGCAATTCCCGCCGTCGAGCATCCTGATATCAATGTGGTCTCCGCCCGCGGAATACCGCGGGCGGAGACCACATCATCATGCACTGTGAGATACGAGGCTATACCGCCGCTCAGTCGAGACCCAGCTTCAGCTTGCCGCCGGGGATGGCGTCAAGCAGATCGCGGGTGTACTGGCGCTGCGGATGATCGAAGACCTCGTCGGTGGTCGCATGCTCGACCAGACGGCCATGCTGCATCACCACCACTTCATCGGCGATCTGACGAACCACAGCCAGATCATGGGTGATGAACAGGTAGCTCAGTCCCTTTTCGGCCTGCAGATCGTTGAGCAGACGCAGCACCTGATCCTGAACCAGCACATCCAGGGCCGACACGGCCTCGTCGCACACGATCACGTCAGGTTCCAAAGCCATGGCGCGCGCAATGGCGATGCGCTGACGCTGGCCTCCGGACAGCTCGTTCGGATAGCGACCCATCACGGACGACGGCATCTCCACCATGTCGAGCAGTTCCTTGACGCGGTTGGCGCGCCATTTCTTGTCGCCGATCTTGTGGATGCGCAGCGGCTCCTCGATCGAACGGTAGATGGAGTACATCGGGTCAAGCGATCCATAGGGGTTCTGGAACACCGGCTGCACGTGGCGGCGGAAGTCCAGCAGGTCCTTGGCGTTGAATTCGGAAGTGTCACGGCCTTCGTACGTGATCTTGCCGGATGTCGGCTCCA
>DBKS01000063.1:70047-72165 GCA_002298605.1 Bifidobacterium sp. UBA744
CCGCGTTTGACGGAGAACGAGACGTCATCGACGGCCTTGAACATCTCCTTCTTGCGGGGCAGCTTGAACTCCTTGGTCAAATGCTCGACCGTGATGATGTGCTCGCTCTTTGCCAGGGCGGATTCGTCAGCGATCTTGTGCTCGAGCAGCGCATCGGCATCCTCGCCACGTTCCTTGGCGGAGATGATGCGCTGGGAGGCCAGGGACGGCGCGGCGGCGACCAGACGCTTGGTATAGGGATGCTGCGGATGCTGCAGCACCTCAAGCGACGGACCGGATTCGACGACCTGACCTTTGTACATCACGACGATATGCTGGGCGCGTTCGGCGGCGAGACCGAGGTCGTGGGTGATGAACAGCACGGAGGTGCCCAGTGAATCGGTCAAAGTGCGCAGATGGTCGAGAATGCGCTTCTGCACGGTGACGTCCAGCGCGGAGGTCGGCTCGTCGGCGATCAGCAGATCCGGGCGGCAGGCCAGGCCGATGGCGATCAGCGCACGCTGGCGCATGCCGCCGGAGAACTCATGCGGGAACTGGCGGGCACGGGTGGCGGCGTCGGGCAGACCAGCTTCGGACAACAGTCCGGAAATACGGTCCTCCATCGTGGAGCCCAGCACGTGCTTCTTGGCGATCGTCCATGCGGAGTCGTCCGAAACCCCCGCGTCAATGAGGTCCTTGGCCACACGCCAACGCGTCTGGGAGCCCGGAACCCACTCGTCGCGGAAATAGTTCATTTCCTCTTCGACATGCTTGGAACCGGCATCTTCCAAAGCCTTCTTGGCGGCGTCAAGCAGAGCGGGCAGATCCTTGGAGCCGACGAACAGCTCGTCCTCCTCGGTTTTAAGATCCACCACCGAGTTTTCCTCGGAGGCCAGCGCCGAGGCCAACTTGGAACGCTTCTCCTTGGAAATGTCCATGTTGTTGGCCTGCAGGGCCTCTTTCACCTGAGCGCCGATACGCCACACCGGATTGAGGTTCGACATCGGGTCCTGCGGCACCAGGCCCATCTTGGAGCCACGGAGCTTGTCGTATTCCTTCTGGCTGATTCCGGCGATTTCCTGGCCGTCCAATTTGATGGAGCCGCCGACGACATGGCCGGTGCCGGGCAGCAGGCCGAGCACCGCCATGGCGGAGGTGGACTTGCCGGAGCCTGATTCGCCCACGATGGCCACCCACTGCCCCGGATACACCGAGAAGGAGGAATGACGAACCGCGTGCACGGCCTTGCCGGTATCGGTGGTGAAGTCGACCTGCAGATCCTTGACCTCGAGCAGCGGGCCCTGCTTGGCCTGATAGGAAGCGATGGTGGATTGAATGTTGGTAGACATAATTGCGTTTCCTCCACTCACGCCGTGCGGGCCTTGGGATCAAGCGCATCCTGTACGGCATCGCCCAGCATGATGAAGGCGAGCACGGTAATGGCCAGCGCCGCAGACGGATAGAACAGGACGGACGGATTGGTGCGCAGCAACGACTGTGCGGTGGAGATATCGCCGCCCCACGACACCACGGAGCTGGGCATGCCGATGCCCAGGAAGCTCAGGGTGGCTTCGGAGACGATGTATCCGCCGAGGTTCATGGTGGCCATCACGATGGCCGGTGCCAGCGAATTCGGGATGATGTGCTTGAACAGGTTCCGCCCCGGTGTGGAGCCGAGCGCCAGCGACGCGGTGTTGAATTCAAGGTTCTTGGCCTCGATCACCGCGCCTCGCACTATTCGGGCCATGGACACCCAGCCGAACAGCGCCAGGGTGAACACGATCTTCCAGATCGAAGTGGAAGTACGGAACATCTGCAGCAGCACAATGGAGCCAAGCAGCAGTGGAACCGCGAAGAAGATGTCGGTGATGCGAGACAGGACCGCATCGACCCAGCCACCGAAGAAGCCCGCTACTGCGCCGATCAGACCGCCGAGCACCGTGACCAGCAGCGTGGTGAACACGCCGATGGACACCGAGGTGCGGGCGCCGTAGATCACGCGGGCGTATACGTCGCAGCCCTGCTTGTCGAATCCGAAGGGATGGCCGGCCGTGGCGCCCTCAAGCGAGTTGTCGAGCTTGCAGCTGCGGGGATCGACGCTGGTGAACAGCTGCGGGAAGAAGGTCACCAGCAGGACCA
>DBKS01000063.1:72250-89793 GCA_002298605.1 Bifidobacterium sp. UBA744
ACGGAATCGTCGACCGCGTCGACGGCCTTCAGCGGCGTCTCCTCGATCGGCGCCACATAGCGCTCCTGACCGGGCAGCGGATCCATGAAGAATTCCTCTTCCTGTGAGGTTTCTGAAGTTGCAGCCATGATTATTGGTTCACCTCGTTCGTCACTCGTAGCGAATACGCGGGTCAAGGACGGCGTAGAGCATGTCGACGATCAGGTTGCACACCACGAAGATGAACACCATGATGGTCACGATCGACACCACCAGCGTGCCTTCGCCTCGAAGAATGGCCTGGTAGAGCGTATTGCCGACGCCCTGGATGTTGAAGATTCGCTCCGAGATCATGGCGCCGCCCATAAGCGCGCCGAGATCGGCGCCGAGGTATGTGACGACGGGGATCAGGGAGTTGCGCAGCACATGGCGCAGAATCACCATCTTGTTGCTCATGCCCTTGGCGCGTGCGGTGCGCACGAAGTCCTCGGCGATGTTCGATGTGATTTCGGAACGCGTCAGTCGAATGATCGACGCCATCGACACCGATCCGAGCACCATGGCGGGCATCAGCAAATCGACGAATCCGGGGTTGGCGCCGGCGGTTACCGGCAGCAGATGCCATTTTACGCCAAGGAAGTACTGCATGACGAAGCCGGTGACGAAGGTGGGCACGGAAATCAGCAGCAGCGAGAACACCAGAATGACGGAGTCGTACCACTTGCCCTTCTTCAGACCGGAGATGATGCCGAAGACCACGCCGAAAATGGCTTCGAAGCAGAATGCCATGATGGCGAGTTTGATGGTGACCGGGAACGCGCGCCCGATCACATCGATCACCTGCTGACCGGCAAAGGTCTTGCCGAAGTCCAGAGTGAGGGCGTTCTTGAGAAAGATGAGATATTGGACAATGAACGGTTTGTCCAGATTGTATTCAGCACGGATCTGCGCGGCCACGGCCTGATTGACTGGCTTGTCGCCGAACATGGCGGCCACGGGGTCACCAGGCATCGCGAAGACCAGTGCGTAAATCAGCAGGGTCGTGCCGAGGATTACAGGGATCATCTGCAGAATACGACGCAGAAGATATCGTCCCATCGGCTTGCTCCTTTAGTAAACGGTAAGGCTGCTGCTGCCACCATATCCTCAATGCATGCGGTGCAGCTGGCCCCAAACTGTTGATAGTGTACCAGTGTTTTCGACAAGGCAATGTAACAGAACCGACAATTGCATACCAAAAGTGGAAATTTCCGCCATGGTTTGGCGGCGCCACGAATGCGAAAAGGGCGAGGCAGAACACCTCGCCCTTTCCTGCGCAATGACATTACATTGCGATTGCCGTCAATTCATCCGACGTTTCGGCCGGATGAGACTCACTTGGCCAGATCCTGGTAAACAGGCAGGTTCTTCCAGTTGGTCGCCAGGTTCTTGATGTTCTTGGCGGCCACGGCCTTCGCCGAGGTGTACCACAGCGGGATGGCGGGCAGATCCTGCAGCAGGAGCTCCTCGCCCTGCTGGTACAGCTTGTTGGCGTCATCCTCGTCCTTGGCCTGGGCGGCCTTGGTCATGAGCTCATCGAAGGCGGGATTCTTGTAGTCGCCATCGTTGGAGCCGTTGCCGTCGGCGGCGGAGGAGGAATACAGGGAGACCAGATAGGACTCCGGGGACGGGTAGTCGGGCTGCCAGCCGGTACGGAAGGCGGTGGTGATCTGACGGGCGTTCACGGCCTTGCGCATCTCGGAGAAGGTCGGGTACGGAGCGCCTTCGGCGGTGATGCCGAGGGTGTCGGCGATCTGGTTGCAGATGGCGTCCCACTGGTCCTTGGAACCGTTATCGGAGTTGTAGGCGATCTGGAACTTGTCGGAGTCGGTCCACGGGGAGATGGCGTTGGCCTGCGCCCACAGTTCCTTGGCCTTGTCCGGGTTGTACTTGAGGACGTCGGAGCCCTGCAGGGAGTCGGAGTAGCCGGGGGTCACCGGGGAGGTGAAGTCGGTGGCCGGGGTGGCCAGGCCGCCGTTGATCTTCTCGTTGATCTGCTGACGGTCGAAGGCCATGGAGATGGCCTGGCGACGCAGCTTGCCCTCTTCGTTGTTCTGGAAATGCTTCATGGTGGTGGACGGGAAGGTGAAGGACTGGAACACGGAGCCCTTGTTGTTCACGGCCTGGACGTTCTCATCGGTCAGGAAGGTCTTGACTGCGGAGTTCGGCACGGTGTCCATCACGTCGAGGTTGCCGGCGGAGATGTCGGCGTAGGCGGCTTCAGGATCGGTGTAGACCTTGAAGTTCAGGCCACCGTTCTTGGCCGGGAAGTTGCCCTTGTAGTCGTCGTTGCGGGTCATCTCGATGTCCTGGTTATGGTTCCAGGCCTTGAAGGTGTACTGGCCGTTGCCCACGGGGTTCTCGCCGAAGGCGGCGGGATCCTGGAAGAAGGATTCCGGCAGCGGCGCGAAGGCGGTGTAGCCGAGCTGCATCAGGAAGGTGGAGGACGGGGACTTGAGGTCCACGGTGAAGGTCTTGTCGTCAACGACCTTGAGGCCGGAGAGCTGTTCGTTGCCGGTCAGCTTGTTCAGGGCGTCGGTGTCGGTCGGGTTGAGCTCGTCATAGCCCTTGATGTTGGCGAAGAAGGAGGAGGCGAGCTGGGCGTTCTTGGCGTTCGCGCCGTAGCTCCAGGCCTTGGTGAAGGACTCGGCGGTCACAGGAGTGCCATCGGTGAACTTCCAGTCCTTGATCTTAATGGTGTACTGGGTGTTGTCGTCGTTCGGGGTGATGGAGTCGGCGACTTCGAGCTTGGAGTTGCCGTCCGCGTCATAGGCGACGAGCTTGGCGAACATCATGTCGATCGGGTTGCCACCGCAGGTCTCGTTAGTGTTGGTCGGGATCAGCGGGTGCTCCGGCTCGCAGCCGTAAACGTTGATGATGGCATTCGGATCGGTGGCAGCGGAGCTGGAGTTGCTATCGCTGTTGGTGCTGCCGCAGCCGGAAAGCAGCATGGTGACTGCGCAAGCGGAGGCAGCAAAGAGTTTGACACTCTTCTTCATAAAGGTTCTCCTATTTCTTATTGCCGTGGAAGCTCACGCCCCCACGCTTACGCACAGAGGATATGCAAGGCATCCCCCTGTGCCGGTGCCTCTATTGTTCAACGCGAATGTAAATCGCACAATTTACATTCCATGATGCGCGATCGGCGTCTTCCCGGACATCTCACCCCAAAAAGTCGTTGGTTGTTCAGGCTCCATTCACCTTGGAATCATTGAGAACCATCGCACGGCCCGGCAACGCGCCGGCGTGTTCACAGCCTGTTCCCAGCGCGATATGCAACCGACTCGATTTGTTACGAACATGTTAATTCTGCGCCCGATCCGCATGATAGACATCGATCCTGCGGCGAATGAACGACCGCGCCGAGCCGTTCAGGCCCTGGGGAACGCCCGGCCGTAGCACCGTTTGAGCTGCTCGATGGACACATGGGTGTAGCGCTGCGTGGTCGCCAGCGAGGAATGGCCGAGCATCTCCTGAACCTCACGCAGATCCGCGCCGCCGTTGAGCATATGGGTCGCCGCCGAATGACGGAGCGCATGGGGGGCGATGTCGGGAACCCCCGCCTGCCGCGCCTCGGCATGGACCACCTGACGGGCCACGCGCTGGTTGAGCCTGCCGCCGCGAACCCCCACGAACAAGGCAGCTTCGGATTCCACGGAGGACTCCCCCGTCCGTCGCCGCGCCGCATCCAACAGCACCATCCTGCCCCGATCCAGCCACGCCCCGACGGCCTTGGCAGCCGGCACCCCGAAGGGCACCACCCGCTGCTTGCTGCCCTTGCCGGTGACCTTGGCGACCCGTCGCCCCAAATCGACATCGGTCACATCCATGCCCACCAGCTCGGCGACACGCATACCGGTGGCGTACAGCAGCTCCACGATCGCCGCATCACGCAGACGGACGGCCTCGGCGCAGTCCCCACGCGCCAGCCCGGCGCGACGATCGTCGGCATCCGCCCCAGCCCTGGGCGCATCATCCTCGGCGGAATCCATCAGCCGTTCAGCCTGCGACTCCGTCAGCACCACCGGCAGGGTATCCGGGATCTTCGGCGTCATGAGCCCGGCCGCGGGATTTGCGGGAACGAATCCCCTCTCACAGCAGAATTGGAAGAATTCCCGGACGGCCACCGTCTTGCGGGCCATGCTGCTTCTGGCATGGCGGCGCGTCTCCGAAGCCAGCCACAACCGCAAATCATCGATGCCCACCTCGCCAAGATTCTCGACGCCGCGCAGCGCAAGCACATGCAGGCACTCATTCACATCGCCGCCGTACGCCCTCAGCGTATTCGCGCTCAACCCCCGATTGGCGGACAAAAAGCGCATAAAGGCGCGCACCTGTTCGTCATACCACATATGGCCGCCTCCCGTGCCGACATCCACCGATCCATGACGCAGAGCTATCATTGGTGCGCCCAGCATACCGCGCACGGCAGGCTCCATCGGCCTGTCCGGCCGTCGGGTATGGCCACCCATCCGACAATCGCCACCGCGAATCCATAGAAAAGAGTAAGCATGCTTGAGATACAGGCCATCAGCAAGCGGTACCGGACCGGAGATTTCGTCCAGCAGGCCCTCAACGCCGTGAGCCTGAACCTCCGCGACAACGAATTCGTCGCGATCCTCGGCCCCTCGGGCTCCGGCAAAACCACGCTGCTCAACATCATCGGCGGTCTTGACCGCTACGACGACGGCGATCTGATCATCAACGGCATCTCCACCAAGCGATACAGGGACCGGGATTGGGACGCCTACCGCAACCATACGATCGGCTTCGTGTTCCAAAGCTACAACCTCATCCCGCACCAGACGATCCTGAGCAACGTGGAACTCGCACTGACCATCGGCGGCATCCCGAAATCCCAGCGCCGCGAACGGGCGCGCAAGGCGCTGGAGGACGTCGGGCTGGGCGACCACATCAACAAAAAGCCCAACCAGCTGTCCGGCGGACAGATGCAGCGCGTGGCCATCGCCCGCGCACTGGTCAACAACCCGGGCATCGTACTGGCCGACGAACCCACCGGCGCCCTCGACTCCGACACTTCCGTGCAGATCATGGAACTGCTCAAGAAAGTGGCCGCAACCCGCCTCGTGGTCATGGTGACGCACAATCCGGAGCTGGCGCATGAATACGCCACGCGCATCGTGGAACTCAAAGACGGCACGATCCGCTCCGACTCGGCGCCATTCAACCCGGCCGAAGAAGCCCCGTCGAAGGATGAGGCGCCGTCGTCCGCACGCTCACACCATCGATCGATGGGCCGCGCATCGATGTCGCTGCTCACCTCGCTGTCGCTCAGCTTCAACAATCTCGCCACCAAAAAGGCGCGCACGTTCCTGACGTCCTTCGCCGGGTCAATCGGCATCATCGGCATCGCGCTCATCATGTCCGTCTCAGCCGGCGTGAACACCTATATCACGTCGATTCAGCGCGACACCATGACGGCCTATCCGATCACCATCGACGCCAAGACCTTCGATCTGACCAGCCTGATGACCGACGCGCAGAACAACGCCGACAAGCACGGGGAGTCGCATGACGCCGCGGCCATCTACGCCGACGACACCGCGATCAAAGACGCCTCCACGATGACCGGTTCCATCACCGAGAACAACCTGTCCGCATTCAAGCAATATCTGGACGACCCCAACAGCCCCATCCGCCACTACGTCGGTTCGGCCGGCATCCAGTACACCTACGACACCAAATTTTCCGTTTTCACGCACGACCCCAACGGCACGCTGGTCAACGCGGACGGCGTCACGATCGACAACGGCGCTTCAAGCCAGTCCATGGCCTCGCAGATGGCCAGCGGATCGCTGCAATCCAGCGACGCATCCACCTTCACCTCCACGCGCATGTCGATGCTGACCGGCAAAACCGACGAGAACGCCGCGCCCGACTCCTTCCACGAGATCATGCCGGACGCCGACGGCAACACCATCGGCAGCGTCATCAAGAACAACTACCAAGTCGTCAACGGCACCTGGCCGACAGCCGACAACGAAGTGGTACTGGTGCTCAACGCCAACAACACCCTGCCACTGACCACCATGTACGAGCTTGGGCTCAAACCCGCCGACGAATACCGCGACATGATGAACAGGCTCAATGCCGGAGAGGACATCAACACCAACACCGACCCAATCGACTATACCAAGGCGATCAATCAGGAACTCACCCTCATTCCGGCAGCCAGCCAATACGTCAGGAACACCGACGGCACCTGGAGCTTCGTCGGCGACGACACCGACGAGATCTCCAAGCTCATGGATTCAGACAACGCCGTGAAACTGAAAATCGTGGGCGTGGTCAAACCCATCCAAAACGCCGAGGCAACGCCATTGGCCAGCGGCATCGGATACACACGGCAACTGACCAATCGGCTGATCGACAGCACCGACGCAAGCCAGATCGTAATCGACCAGAAGGCGGACCAGAATCATAACGTGCTCAACGGCATGACCTTCTCCCCCTCCGACGACGCCGCCAAAGCCGAAGACGCCAAACGCTACGTGGCCTCACTGGGCGTAAGCCAAAAAGCTCAAATGGCCCAGGACCTGATGCAGTCGACGCAGGCGGGCGACACGGCTCGCCAGCAGCAGGCGCAGACCCGGGGCTCGGCGGCCATGACCGAGCAGCGGCTCGCCAGTGCTTTCGACGCCAGCATCGCCAACGCCGATCAGGCCACGCTGGTCAAAATCTATGACCAATACGTCTCCACCGGCACCTATGCCGACAATCTCTCGGCATTCGGCGTGGTCAGCCGAGACGCACCGAGTTCCATCAACATTTACGTGGACAGCTTCGAGAACAAGGATCGCATCGCCGACGCCATCGCAGCATACAACAACACCGCCTCGGACAAGGACAAAATCACCTACACCGACTACGTGGGGCTCATGATGAGCTCGGTGACCACCATCATCAACGTGATCACCTATGTGCTCATCGCGTTTGTGGCGGTGTCGCTGATCGTCTCGTCCATCATGATCGGCATCATCACCTATATCTCGGTGCTGGAGCGGACCAAGGAGATCGGCATTCTGCGCGCCATGGGCGCATCCAAGCGCAATGTGTCGAATGTATTCAACGCCGAAACCGGCATTATCGGCCTGATGTCCGGCATCATGGGCGTTGCGGTGAGCGTGCTGCTGAACATTCCGATCAACGCCGTGCTACATCATTTCATGGGCACCGACGAGGTCAATGCGGCGCTGCCCTGGCCCAACGCCATCATCCTGGTGCTGCTGAGCGTGATCCTCACGCTGATCGGCGGGCTCATACCCTCGCGCGGAGCCGCCAAACAGGATCCCGCCATCGCATTGAGAACGGAGTAGCGCACATGGGGAACACACCGATGGGAAACACGTTGCGCAATGGGCTGTCGCAGGTTTCGATCCCCACGGGGGCGCGTGTGGTGGTACGCACCTCGCTGGGGATCGACCCCATCGACGGCCGGGAAAAATACCGCGACTTCGTGGGTCATGTCCGCAACTGGAACGGCACGACCCTTGAACTGACGCGCGACGCGGCGGCCAATGGGTCGAGGCCGGCCGAGGACGTGTCGATTCGGGCCGCGGACATCGTGCGGCTCAAGCCGGTTCCCGAGCGCCCGGTTCGATTACGGCCCGCTACAGCGCGGAACGCGTAATCACCGAGAAGGTCCGAGGTCCGACGACCCGGATGATGTGCTCGCCCCTGCGGGCGGATTCGAGCAGGTCGCGCCGCCAGGACCGCGGATGCACGGTGATGTCGGACACCGGATACCGGGCCGCGTCGACGCCGTCGAGCGCCTTGTACGCGCGGAATGGATCGGCGGCGGAGAAAAAGTCCAGCAAAGCCCGACGCCCCGCCGAGGCGGCCTCCGATTGCGCATCCGGCAGCCGTCCGTCGCGCAGATGATCCGCCACGGTCGTCAGTCGACGGGCCATGGAACGCAGCAGGGCTTCGACATTCTCCGCATCCTCCTCGACCATGGCCCGGGTGCGGTCGGGATCGGTGAGCGCCACGCGCGTCATATCGCGCCATGATCCGGCGGCAAGCGCCACCGCGATGTTGCGGTCGGGCGACTCGGTGAGCTCATTGGCCAACGCGGTCGCCACCACATGCGGCATATGCGAGATCAGGGCCGCCGCCTTATCGTGAACGGTGTCGTCCAGCACAATGGCACGGTTGCCGACGGCGTCGGTAACCAAGGACGCGACGGTGAGGAACCGCCGATAATCGGTATCGGCGTCTACGGTCAGCGCCCACAGCGCATCATCGAACAGCCGCGGATCGGCGGCGTCCCAGCCGGACTTCTCATTGCCGGCCATAGGATGGGCTCCCACATATTGAGCTCCCAACCCCGCGGCGACAACCTGTTCGCGGACCATGCCCTTCACACTGCCCACGTCGGTCAGCGTGGTCTGAGCGGTCAGCGCCCCCGAATCGGCGAGTTGGGAGAGCACCGACGGCATGGCCTTCAACGGGTTGCACAGCACGATCACATCAGGATGCCGTGCGGCGAGATCCACCAGCGAGTCCACGCATGTCACCCCGGCGGCAGCGGCCGAAGCGTAGTGATGCGGCGTGTGGTTCCATGCCAGCACGGTATGTCCGCGTTCAAGCAGCCGCAGCGCCAAGGATCCGCCGATCAGCCCGAGCCCCACCACGCCGACAGTCATCGGATGAGGACGCACCGTCCCAATATTCGTCGTCTTACGATCTACCACAGCAATTCCCTTCGTACCGCGTCATCATGCCGCCAATCCCCGGACAGGGCGTCGCCGTCCAGATGCACACCGCCATCCGGCAGCATCCAGGTGGCAACCGGCGGATTCGACCGCTCTCGCCTCGGATATACGGCCAGGATTTTCACCCAGTCGCCATGCTCGGCCAGTTCAGCGAGCACGGTGCGAAGCTGCCGTTGCCAGGGCGCCGCGTCAACGGTGGCAATGAAGCTGTAGGTTCCGGCATGACCTTTGATCGGACGGGAGATGAAGCTGGTCATGTTCAGCCCGGCGTCACGCATGACGTCCAGCACGTTGGCGAGCACGCCGGGACCCGTGATCAGCGGGATGAACGCGAGAATCGATTCGAACTCCCCCATGCCGCCCGCGCGTGAGGCGGCCAGCAAATCGGCGACGTCGCGTCGTCGGCCCAATACCAGGAATTCGGTGCGTGCGCCGGCGAAATCCTGCACGCCGGACGCCACGGCGTCAAGCGCATAGAGATCGCCGCAGATGGCGGGGCCGAAGGCCATCTCGCCTGCGGCGAGATCGCGACAGGCGGCGGCATTCGACGCGGCGGGCACCGCGGTGAGCCCATGCTCGGCGATGAATCGCCTGCACTGCGCCAGACCATGCGGATGCGCGCTCACCACAGACACCTCGTTCATGTCGGTGCCCGGCCTGACAAACGCGTCAAACGCCACATCCACGCCGACGCGAACGAACCCCGCCACATCCTCGGCGTCTATCATTGCGTCGAGATTCGGCACCACATATCCTTCGACATTGTTCTCCCACGCGATCACGCCGTATCCGGCACCCGAACGGGTTGCATCGACAATGGCGGATACGTCGGGCTGGGGTACCAGCGAACATTCGATGCCGCCGGGCATCAGACGGTCCAGCGCCTCGGAGGCGGCAATGGCGGCCTGATGGGTGAACGTGCCCTCCGGCCCGAGATAATGCAGGATAACCGTACTCACCTACGCCTCCCGTCGCGACGCGTCGGAACGGTCGGCCTGACGACTGACTGCGGATCCCGGCCGGAAACGATCGAATACCGTGGACGGCAGCACCAGAACAACGACCTGTACCAGCAGCATGCCGTAGAACCATATCATCGCGGCCCTCAGGGAGAAGAAGGTGGTGAGCGCCGATCCCCCCGTGGGCATCATGATGTCGCCGCCCGGGCCATAGCCGGTCATCTGCCACACGGTGATCGAGGCGACAATAAGATGCACGCCCAATCCCACGGAACCGGCCAGCGCCCGGGCCATCACCGAAGAGCACGCCATGAGGGCGAGCCCAAGCGCCAGCCCGTAGGGAATATTGACGGATGCCCCCATACGATGCGCGCCGGTACCCACCATCGCGGCGAGCACGCCGCATACGGCACACAGCAGCAGCCGCGCAATAAACGGAATCGGATCGCGTCGAGACTGCGAACCCGACGATGGCGACGGAGGCAACCGCCGCGACGGTTTGAAGGCACTCATAGCCCTCCAGTGTAAAACAAGGGCTCCCTGCCACGAGGGAGCCCTGCATATATATGACCATCTACGCCACGACGGCACGCCGCACGGCGCTATTGCGCGGCATCACTTTGCGGCGTTGTTCTGCCTGCGCTGCTTGGCGCGCCACTTGTACCAGTCTTCGCGACCGAGGATGATCTTGCGCACGCGGATGGATTCCGGCGTGACTTCGACGCACTCGTCCTCATTGGCGAAGTCCAGCGACTCCTCAAGGCTCATCTTGATCGGCGGGGTGAGGGTTTCGAGCACGTCGGCGGTGGACGAGCGCATGTTGGTCATGTGCTTGGCCAGCGTGATGTTCACGTCCAGCTCGTCGGGCTTGTTGTTCACGCCCACGACCTGACCCTCATACACCGGGGACTGCGGTTCCACGAAGAAGTTGCCGCGGGCCTGCAGACGCTGCATGGCGTACGGGGTGGCGACACCCTGACGATCGGAGACCATGGAGCCGTTCTGGCGAGTGACGATCTGACCGGCCCACGGGGCATAGCCGGCGGAGATGGAACTGGAGATGCCCGTGCCGCGGGTGGCGGACAGCAGCGCGGTACGGAAACCGATCAGGCCGCGGCTCGGCACGGTGAACTGCAGACGGACCCAACCGGAACCGTGGTTGGACATGCTGTCCATGCGGCCCTTGCGATCGGCCATCAGCTGGGTGACGGTGCCCATGTACTCCTCCGGCACGTCGATGGTGGTGTTCTCCATCGGCTCGTTCACCACGCCGTCGATCTTCTTCGTCACCACCTGCGGGCGGCCGACGGTAAGTTCGTAGCCCTCGCGGCGCATCTGCTCGGCCAGCACAGCCAGCGCGAGCTCGCCACGGCCCTGGACCTCCCAGGCATCCGGTCGGTCGGTGGGCAGCACCTTGATGGACACGTTGCCGATGAGCTCGCGATCCAGACGATCCTTGATCATGCGCGCGGTGAGCTTGTGGTCCTTGCCCTCGGTGCCGGCCAGCGGCGAATCGTTCACGCCGAAGGTCATGGAGATGGCCGGGTCGTCCACATGAATCAGCGGCAGGGGGCGGGGATCGTTGGGATCGACGATAGTTTCGCCGATCATGATGTCGCTCACGCCGGCGACGGCCACAATGTCGCCGGGGCCCGCGGACTCGACCGGAATGCGGTCCAGACCCTGGGTGCGCAGCAGCTCGGAGACGCGGAAGTTCTCGAGGGATCCGTCCACACGGCTCAGCCCGTAGGTCTTGCCCTTCTCCAACGTGCCGTTGTAGATGCGGACCAGGCCCAGACGGCCCAGGAAGTCGGAGGAGTCGATGTTGGCCACATGAGCCTGCAGCGGGGCGCCCTCCTCGTATTCCGGAGCGGGGATGTTCGAGATGATCGCCTCGAACAGCGGCTCCAGATTGTCGTTGTCGGGCAGCTGGCCGTTGGCGGGCTGGTTGACGGAGGCATAGCCGACCTTGGCGGCGCAGTAAATCACCGGCAGGTCGAGCAGCTGGTCGAGATCGAGGTCAATGCCCTCCTCGACCACGTCCTGAGCCAGGCCCAGCAGCAGATCGGTGGCTTCGGAAACCACTTCATCGATACGGGCATCGGGACGGTCGACCTTGTTCACGCACAGGATCACCGGCAGCTTGGCCTCAAGGGCCTTGCGCAGCACGAATCGGGTCTGCGGCAGCGGTCCTTCGGAGGCGTCCACCAGCAGAACCACGCCATCGACCATGGAGATGCCGCGCTCCACCTCGCCGCCGAAGTCGGCGTGGCCGGGGGTGTCGATGATGTTGAGGGTGATGCCCTCCGGATGACCGTACTTGGCCGCCAGCGGACCGGTATACTCCACCGCGGTGTTCTTGGCGAGAATGGTGATTCCCTTCTCACGCTCCAGATCGTTGGAATCCATCACACGATCCGGCACTTCCTCGCGCTCGGAAAATACATGGGACTGTTGAAGCATGGCATTGACCAAGGTGGTCTTGCCGTGGTCGACGTGAGCCACAATCGCCACATTACGGATATCACCGCGTACCGCCATTGAAACCTCTCTTAGCATTGGGAACGTTCTGTGCTTTGTTATTCGGTATTCCTACTGATGTACCTGGATCCACACACAAACCGAGCCAAGTGTAGCGGGTCGCGAAGACAGCATGATACGGCAAGTCCCGCGGCCGCCGGCACGCCGATGGGGACGCGGCATGACGCTGGCTGCGGGACTTGGGGATCGAAGCGGACCGCCAACGGATCAGTCTTCGAGCTCCTTGCCCGTGCGCTCAGGCAGGCACAGCGCCGCGACGCAGGCCACGATGAACGCAACCGCAAACACCACGAATGCGATCGACTTGTCGCCGCCGGACAGCCCCAGGAACCACGGCATCAGCAGCGGGGCGATAATCGCGGCCACTCGGCCGCATGCGGCCGCAGCGCCGGAAGCGGCCGCGCGCAGACGCGTCGGATAGATCTCCGGGGTGACGGCATACAGCACGCCCCACGCGCCCAGATTGGAGGCGGACAGCAGCATGCCGATGCAAAGCACCGCCGCGACGGAACCAGCCTGCGAAAACGCGAAGGCGGCCACCGCCGAAACGGCGAGGAACACCGACAGGGTGACGCGACGGCCCCAGATCTCCACCAGCCAGGCGGCGAGGAAGTATCCGGGCAGCTGGGCCAGCGAGATGATCAGCGTGTAACCGAAGGACTTGGTCAGCGAGCCGAACTGATCGGCCAGCAGCGACGGCATCCAGGTGAAAGCCCCGTAGTACGAGAAGTTCACGAAGAACCACGTCGCCCAAATGGCGGCGGTGCGGGCGATGTACTTGCCGCCGAACAGCTCACGGGTTTTGATCTTCGGCAGCGGCCGGCCCTTGGGGCTGGCGACCGGGGCGACGCCGCCGGCGGCCTCGAAGTAGCGCACGGCGGCTTCGGCTTCATCCTCACGTCCCTTGGCTTCGAGGAATCGCACGGACTCCGGGATGTGAAGTCGCGCGACGATCGCGTAGAGCAGCGGCAGGGCGCCGATCAGCAGCGACCAGCGCCATCCCCAATCGCCGGTGTTGGGGATCACGAAGGTTCCGATGCATGCGGCGATGATCCAGCCGACGGCCCAGAACGATTCCAGCAGCACCGTCATACGGCCGCGCTGTCTGGTCGGCGAGAATTCGCTGACCAGCGTGGAGGCGACCGGCAGTTCGGCGCCAAGGCCAAGACCGATGACGAACCGAGCCACCAGCAGGGCCACCAGCGACCAGGCAAGCGCCATGCCGCCATTGGCCAGGCCGAAGATGATCAGCGTGGCGGTGAACACGGTTTTGCGCCCGACATGGTCGGCCACATAACCGCCCAACGCGGCGCCAATGGCCATGCCGATAAAGCCGATGGACAGCACCCAGCTTTTCTCGGTGGCCGTGAGGTTGAAATGCGGGTCGGCCGCAATGGCCGCCACCACAAACGACACCAGGCCGACGTCCATGGCGTCGAAGGCCCATCCAATGCCCGAGGCGACCAGCAATTTGCGGTGCGCCCTGTTGAACGGCAGTCTGTCAAGACGCTCGTTACGAGTCAGCGTGCCGGCGTCGTTCCCGCCGGTAGCGGATGTGGATGACGTGCCCATATGTTCCTTCTTCTCCTTGTTCTGTTGTTCTTTCGCACGTTGGCGGCGCAAACTCAGTCTGTGGTGGTCAGCGAGGACATCGCGTCAAAGGACGACCGACCGTCGCGGGCGTTCAGCCTCACCCGGGCGTCAAGCCTGGCGAGCTGCCGACCGCTGAGGGCGTAGGCGTCGTGATTGCCGGCATCGGGAACGTACCGGTACAGCATGGCCGGGCGCTGCCGCCCCTCCCGCCTTTTGTCGCCCGTTGGCTCGATTTCGCCCGAAGCGAGCATTTTGCGGCGGAAATTCGGCAGATCCAGCACGGAGCCGGTCACCGCCTCGTATACGCTGTGCAATTGCCGCAGCGTAAAGGTTTCGCCGATAAGATGACTGGCGATATCCGGATATTCGATGCGCGTGCGCAGACGTTCCAGGGCATAGGCGATGATCTGCCGATGGTCGAAGGCCAGGTCGAGGCCTCCCAGATCCCCCTCCGGGAACCAGCGCACATTATCAGCCTCGATGAAGTCCTTGGCCTGCGCGCTGTCGACCATCGCCCAGTACACCACGGAAATCATCGGGAGTCCGCCGTGGGACCGTCCGGGGTCGCCGAAGGTGTGCAGCTGCTCCAAATAGCTCGGGTGGAGGTCCGTTGTGGATTCAAGGGCCTCATAGGCGCTTTGCGCCAACGACGTATCGGCGCGGATCGCCCCGCCCGGCAGCGCCCAGCCTCCCAGAAACGGCTGTCGGATACGCCGCACCAACGGCATCCACAGACGCCCGTGCTCGGCATCGGGATCAAGAGCCAGCACCACAATGGAAACGCCGACTTGCGGCGGCTGCATACGCCGCTCGCTCACATTGCCGATTCCCATTGGCGCCACACTTCCCATATCCGTTTGCCGCGCACCCGATGTCATGGCCGGCTACACCACCGCAGCCAATGGTCGTTTTGACCACTGGTTGCGACCGGATCTGAGATTAGCACTTATAGTCGCTATGACTAATAGTCATTCCCCTCTTCGACACGCGGGGCAAGACGCGCACACTCGCACGAAAGAACGCGGATTAATAGTCATCGGAGGACACGGCGGCCGCCGAATCCGGCAAAAATGGGGCCAACGACGGCAGCTGGTCCAACGAATCCAACCCCATCTTCTCCAGAAACAGTCCCGACGTGACCAACAGCGCGGCGCGCGAATCAGGGTCCACGCCATCTTCGCGAATCAGGCCGCGCACGGCAAGCGAACGAATCACGCCATCGGAGTTCACGCCGCGGATAGCCGCCACCTGGGCACGCGTCACCGGCTGCTTATAGGCGATAATCGCCAGTGCCTCAAGCGCGGCCTGACTCAACCGGGCGGTCTGGCCATCGGTGACGAAAGCGGAAACCACCGGCTCGAATACCGCACGATTGGCGAACTGCCATCCACGCGCGGTGTGCCGCAGCTCAAAACCCCGACGCTCATCCTCGTATCGGCGGCGCAACGACTCAAGCGCATCGGCCACCACGGGCTCGTCAAGCGCCAGCACGCGCGCCAGGTCCCCGGCCTGCTGCGGCTGATCGGCCACCATGAGCACCGCCTCAAGACAGGCCCTCAGGCCGCCCGGAAAATCATCGACGGAAAAATCAACGTATTCGGGACGGGTGTCCGGAACGGCCTCGTCATGCGGTTCGGCCGCGTTCCGCGACGCGACGCCGTTCGAATCATTCACCGCATTCATCCTATGCAAAATCCCTCTCGCTTATCGCCTCAACCGCATCGGGCCGCCCCTCCGGAGCCACCCACCGCACATACAACGGCTCAAATGGGCCGCTCTGCCTGAACTGCACCGCACCCTGCCTGAAAAACACCAGCAGTGCCATGAACCGTCCGACCACCTCGAGACGCGTCGAAGCGTCGGCCACCACCTCGGCGAAGGTCATGGCGCCGCCATGCCGCGCCTTCAGTTTGTCCCGCACCAGCGCCGCCTGCAATGTCACATCGACCAGCGGCACATGGAGCTGATGGACGCTCACTTCGGTGGCCGGGGCGTTGGCAATGACCCGGGCGGCGATGCGCGCCAGTTCCCGAGGCCCCAACGTCCATGCCAATTCAGGCAGCATCGTCGCGATCGACGAATCCACATACCCGGGATGGGCGAACCGACCGGCATTGGCGGCAAGCCTGGCCTTGAAATCCGCGCCGGCCTGCTTGAACGCCTTGTACTGCAGCAGCCTGGCGAACAACAGATCCCGTTCTCGCAGAGCCTCCATACTCCGTTCGTCCCGCGCACCCTCCTCGTCCCCAGGCAACAGCACGGCGCTTTTCGCCTCCACCAGAATCGAGGCGACGTCGAGGAAGGCGCTCACCTCGCCCATGCTGTGGGCGAAATCCAGCGTTTTGACGTACTGCAGGAACTCCTCGGTGATTGACGACAGCGAAACCTCCGTCAGTTCGACCCTGCGATTGGCCAGCATGCCGAGCAATGCGTCGAACGGTCCGGAATAGACGTCAAGATTCACCGAAAAGCCGGAACCAACAGCCTCGGACGACTGCTCGTCGCCGTTCACGCGACGATGCCGCGCGCTATGAGCTCACGGACCACTTCACGATATTCCTTGGCGGTCTTATGCTCGGGCGCATACATGGTGATGGGCGCCGCGGCCACCGTGGCGTCCGGCAGTTTGATCGAACGCGCGATGACGCTGTGGAACACCTTGCCCTTGAACGCCTCATAGATGCGCTGCAGAACCTCTTCCGAATGCAGGGTGCGCGTATACATGGTCACCAGCACGCCATACACCTCCAGCCCGGGGTTGATGCGCGACTGCACCTTGTCGATGGACTGCATCAGCAACGCCACGCCGCGAAGCGCGAAGAACTCGGCGGCCACGGGAATCACCACGCCGTCCGCGGCCGTCAGGGCGTTCACGGTGAGCAGTCCCAGCGATGGCTGACAGTCGATGATGATGACATCGTATTCGTCCTTCAGCGGACGCAGGGTCCCCGCCAGCACCTGCTCGCGGCCGACCTCGGTAACCAGCTGGATCTCGGCCGCGGACAAATCGATGTTCGCGGGAATGATGTCCAATCCCGGAAATCGCGTATGTTGCACCACATCGTGAACATCCATCCGCGGGTTGAACAACGCCGTGTAGATCGTATTCTCCACATTGTTGGCGTTGATGCCCAAACCTACGGTGGCGGCACCCTGCGGATCGAAATCCACAATCAGCACGCGACGTCCGTAGCCGCTCAGCGCGCCGGCGATGTTGATCGAGCTGGTGGTTTTGCCCACGCCGCCCTTCTGGTTACACATGGCGATCACACGGGCGGGGCCATGCTGCTGCAGCGGCTCCGGTGCGGGAAAAGTCTCATAATCGCGTCCAAGCAAATCCGTAGGCATACCGCCAACCTTACCAACATCCCTGTTCCGCGCCGGGGCGCAACGCGCATATACCCGTACGGACATCCCCGGGAGGCGTCGCGGGCGGACGCCGCGGCACAACGACTCCAGACCCCAACTATCTGGCCCGGGGATGGCTGGTGAGATACGCCTCGATGAGGCTTTCCGGGCTGACATGCGTGTAGATCTGCGTCGTGGTGACCGAAGCGTGGCCAAGCAGCTCCTGGACGGTACGCACGTCGGCGCCGCCCTGAATGAGATGCGTCGCAAAGGAATGCCGCAGCGTATGCGGATGCAGGGGCCTGTCGATACGCGCCCGACGGCCGGCGAGCCGGATGATCTCCCACAC
>DBKS01000063.1:89861-96284 GCA_002298605.1 Bifidobacterium sp. UBA744
CCGCAGCGGCGTTCCAGCGACGGCCGGCCGGCGTTCACATACGCCTGCAACGCCCTGCAGGCATACGATCCGAGCGGCACCAGGCGCTGTTTGCCCCCCTTGCCCATAAGCCGGGCCATGCGCTCATCCACATCGACATCATCGAGATTGACGCCCACCGCCTCCGACACACGAGCGCCCGTGGCATACATGAACTCGAGCAACGCCTTGTCGCGCAAGGCCACGGGATCTGTCGAACCCCCGACGGACACCGCGTCGAGCAATCGCGCCACCTCGTCGATGGTCAGCACATCCGGCAAGGTGGACGCCGCTTTGGGCGCCTTCACAGCCGCGGCCACATCGGCGTCCACCGCACCGTCGAAAGCGGCGAATTTATGGAATTCATGCACGGACGCCAGCCGACGCGCCTTGGAGCGCGCGGACTCGCCCTCGCCATCCAAAAAAGCGACGTAATCCTCGACGTCCCTGCGCGTCACCGCGCCCAGACCCGTGATCCCCTTCGATCGCAACCAGGAGATGTACCGCTTCAGATCAGAGGCGTACGCGTTGACGGTAGCCGCGGACAACCCCCGCTCCACGTCGATATGCGCCTCAAAACGAGCCAGCAGCCCCTCAAGTCCGTCGTCTTTCATCGACGTTCATTCTAGCTGCTGGCCTGATACGAGAAACCCCGCGCATGGCGGGGTTCCCAACATAGACGACCGACCCCTTACAGGAGCCGGTTTCGCTCACGCCTCGACGGGAGCGTTGACGTCCTCGGGGAGAGCGGCCTTGGCGGCGTCCACGATGGTCTTGAACGCCTCGGGATCGGACACGGCCAGTTCGGCCAGAGCGCGGCGGTCGAGTTCGATGCCGGCCAGGCGCAGACCCTGAATGAAGCGGTTGTAAGTGATGCCCTCGGCACGGACGGCAGCGTTGATGCGCTGGATCCACAGCTTGCGGAAATCACCCTTGCGGGCCTTGCGGTCGCGGAAGTTGTAGTTAAAGGAGTGCAGCAGCTGCTCCTTGGCCTTGCGGTACAGGCGGGAGCGCTGGCCGCGGTAGCCGGAAGCCCTCTCGAGAACAACACGACGCTTCTTATGAGCATTCACTGCGCGCTTGACACGTGCCATAATCTATTCCTCAGCTTTCTAAATGTCTTGATTGATGCGAGCAGGGGCTCACTTGTTGAGCATCTTCTTGATGTTCTTGGACTGCGCCTTGGCCAGAACCGAGTCGGCGGACAGGGCACGACGCTTGCGAGCGGACTTGTGCTCGAGGTTGTGGCGCATCGCGGAACCGACCTGCATCAGCTTGCCCGTGCCAGTGACGCGGACGCGCTTGGAAGCGGCGGAATTACTCTTCATCTTCGGCATTGCTGCCCTCCTTGGTGTTGTTCTTCTGTGCGGAAGCATGGGTGACGGAAGCCTTCGCCGCGGCCGCGGCCTGAGCCTGGGCCTCCTGCTTGGCGGCCAAACGCGCGGCCTGACGGGCCTGGCGTTCGGCGCGGGACTGATCGCCACGACGACGCTGCTCGGACTGGGTGTGCACTTTCTTGCCCTTGGGCGCAAGCGTCATGATGATGTTGCGGCCCTCCTGCTTGGGCTGGAATTCGATGGTGCCGAACTCCTCGACCTCGGCGGCAAGACGCTGCAGCAACTCCACGCCGCCGATCGGGCGGGACTGCTCACGGCCACGCAGCATAATCGTGACCTTCACCTTGTCGCCGCCTTCGAGGAATCGAACCACATGGCCCTTTTTCACATCGAAATCATGCTCGTCGATCTTGAGGCGGAAACGAATCTCCTTGATCTCGGCAGTGCTCTGATTGCGGCGGGCTTCGCGAGCCTTGATCTTCTCGTTGTACTTGTACTTGCCGTAATCGATGAGCTTAGCCACGGGAGGCTTCGCATTCGGCGCCACCTCGACCAGATCGAGGTTGGCTTCCTTCGCCAGATTCAGCGCGACCGAAGTTGCGATAACCCCCACCTGTTCGCCATTCGGGCCGATCAGGCGTACTTGAGATACGCGAATCTCGTCGTTAATCCTTGGTTCGTCGCTGATGATGACTCCATTCCTCGTGTTACCAGTCGCGTCAATTCCGATCCTGCGCGATTCGAGGCATACCGAAGAAGTCGCCCTTCAGCGGTCAAAGCTTCACGAATGATGTCATTCGTTCCGTGGAACGCGCACAACGCGCGGACCTGCGAGGCCAATGCCTTGAACCCGAAGCCATAACAGGCTTCCAGGTGGGAAAATCCGCTTTCTTGATTTCTCAAGCCAAATAAAGAGAATACCACACTCCTCGACTGGCCGACACGCCGGATGGTCCCACCCATCCACGGATGCGGTGGCCCGCGTTCGCCACGGCGGAAGGCGACGGCTCAGTAATACCGAATTCCCAAATAGACGGCAAGCACGATACCGGACACGCACGCCAGAATACGCATCAGCCGCTCGGGCACGCGGCGCACCACGGCCGGAGCGAATCGCGAACCGACCACCGATCCGATGAACAAGGCGGCCATGGCGGGCCAGTGAACCACCCCGGTGATCACGAACATGATGGTCGCCGAAATATTCGCCATGCCGCATCCAAGGGTTTTCAACGCGTTGATCTCGGCATATGGACCCACCTTGCCGACCGACAGCACGGCCAGCGTGGCGGTGCCGGACCCCGCGCCGAAATATCCCGAGTAGACCGACAATGCCGACATGGCGGCCACCATCGGAATTGTTTCGCCGGGATCCCCCCGCCGACCGTCACGCTCCGGGCGTCCGGCACTCCCCCGCCGGCTGGCGGAGCCCCCCGCATCGGCCGACCCGCCAGCCCGCGCGGGGGCTCCGTCGGATCCCGCCGCCGTCTTCCTCGGCCTGGCGAGAATCAGCAACGCGCTCAGCGCGAGCATCGGAGGCACCGAATACTCGAAGAACCTTGCGGGCAACGTCAGCAACAGCAGCGCGCCGATCACCCCGCCGACAAGACCGATCACCGCATACACCAACGCGACATGGCGGCGGCGGCGCAGTTCGGGTCGCGCGCCCAGGCACCCACCAATGACGATGCCCACATTACCCGCGGTATTGGTGGCCGAGGCCATCACCGGAGGCACTCCCACCGCCAGCGTGGCGGGAAAGGAGATCAGCGAGGCGAGGCCCACGCTATAGCCAACGAAACCGGCCCCTACGCCGGCAGCCACCAAGGCGACGAATTGCCAGATAGTCATGACTCATATGCTAACGCCGGGCCACCGCGACGAGGAGTCATATGCCAGCGATTGCAACGAACCGAAGCGCCTTGCGACGCGGTCTCAGCCGCGACGGGCGACCAGCGAATCAACCCAGTAGGCAAGCGGCGGCAATAGGGCGAGCTGCAGCACAATGCCGGGCAGGCCGGCGGCAAGATCGCCAGTCCAGATCGAGGCGACGTCCACGCCACTGCCGAAGGCGGCCACCGCAATGGCCACGGCGATCGTGTAGGCCACACGACCGGCGACCTGCGCGACAACCACTTTGGCGAGGAACGGCAGACGCACGCCGCGCAGCAGGCCGGCCACCAAGCCGTAGACGCACAACTCGACCACCATGAGCGGAAGCATCGACGCCACCGGCATGCCGGTCAGCGCAAAACTGGCCAGTGGAGCCAGCGCGCCCGAAATCGCGCCGGCCACCGGTCCGGCGATCAGACCGACGAAGATGATTGGCAGATGCATGGGCAGGAACGCCATCCCCAGCGCGTCGCCCATGCCGCTGGCCGCTCCGATGATGTGAACCGCCTGCGGCAACGCGACGGCCGCGGCAATGGCGAACAGCGTGGCCGCGGCGGTGGTTTTCACACCGAGCTTCGGCAGATCAGCGTGGGTCAGGGTTGTTGAAACACTCATATCGACTCCTTTGAACAGATAACCAGAATAGATAGTCGGAACGGATACGGCCAATGTGCAAGACGACGGCGGGACGCTAGCCGATTGCCGGCCCCCGCAGATCCACCGTGACGACGACATCGGCGGCCTCGCGGGCGCCGGTCGCCTCGAAATACCGTTCCTCAAGCGGGATCCACTCGTCCCTGAACCGTTGCAGCATTGTCGGATTGCGCCTGGCGAGGCGACGCAGCTGCTCCTCGGGGCTGATGTCGAGAAAAACCGACAGCCGGTAGTAGCGCCGCAAATCCGGGTGGAGGGCGTAGCTGCCCTCCACCAGCACCACCGGCGTCGCAGAGGGATCGACCGTCACCACGTCGTCGGCGAAACGACCGGCATGGCAGTCCCAGGGATGGAAGGCAACGGCATCGCCGCGGCCCAGCGGCGCAAGCACCTCATGCTCGACCCGTTCGCGGTCGACGTTGCCGCCCGGCTGCGCCAGACGCTCGGGCGAGCGCTGCTCGGGGCGCAGGAAGAAATCATCCATATGCACCACGGCGCATCCAAGCCGATCGCGCAGCATGGCCGCCAGCGTGGTTTTGCCGGAGGCGCACCGGCCGTCGATACCGATCATCACCACCATGAGAAACCCGCGATCCGGCGTCAGTCCAGCACGGTCAGACGGTACTCGCGCGAACCGATGCCCAGCTCCGCGGCGTGCTCAAGAATATGCTCGCCGTGACGGGAGGCGATGCGCTGCGAAACCGACGCCCCATCCGGCGCGGCATGGATCAGGTCCACGCAGGCCTGGTCGAGGGCCACCGGGTCAAGCGACGACAGCACGCCGATATCATGCATGTCCGGCTCGGAGGGCGCGGCGAAGCAGTCGCAGTCCACGGACAGGCGGTTCATGATGTTGAGATACTGCATACGGCCACTCATATGCGTGATCACGGCTTCATCCGCCTCGGCCATGGCCTCCAGGAACTCCAGCTGCGGCGCCTCGACCCACTGGTCGGCGGAGCGGCCCCCGGAGTGGATCCAACGCTTGCCGTTGGAGGAGGCCAGTCCGATGGACACGTTCTTCAGCGCCCCGCCGAAGCCTCCCATCGGATGCCCCTTGAAATGAGACAGCACGAACACCGAGTCATAATCGTCGATATGCCTGCCGACGATGTCATAGGCGATCACCTTGTGCTTCGCGACCGGGATCCTGATCTCACCGCCCATGTCGAGGATCTCGACCGGGGCGATGTCGGCATAGCCGTGATCGCGCATCACCTTGAGGATTTTGTCCGGCGTCTCGCGGTTGCCGTTGTAGGCGGTGGCGCACTCGACCAGGGTGCCGCCGAGCTCGCCAACCAGATCCCTGATCAGCGCCGGGCTGAGGTTGTTGGATTTGTCCGATTCGCCCGAATGGATCTTGATGGCCATGCGGCCGGGCAGCTTCGCGCCGAGCGCATGGTATGCCTTCACGATGGACTGCGGCGTGATGTCGTTGGTGAAGAATACCTCGGGTGCGTCCGCCGATTCAGTGCGATGCTCGAGATCGCCGACTTCGCTCATGCTTTTCTCCTCGCCTTTCCGTACATGGACCGCCGGGGAGCCGGATGGCGCGTCGATGCGCCGCGGCAACCGTCGCGTCTTCTTACGAACTATACACTTGGGTGTCATGAACAATGACACTTCCGCCGGCGGGACACGCGTCGGAACATGCGTGATATTCGGCGCCGGCGAGTATTACGCCGGCGCGGGGAGCCTCCCGCAGGTGCCGGACGGCGCGCTGGTGATCGCGGCCGACGGCGGGCTCGACCACGCACGCTCGCTGGATATTCCCGTCGACGTCGTGGTGGGCGATTTCGACTCGATCGTCGACGCCCATCCGCTCGACGGCGAACAGAGTATCGTGCTGCCGCCTCAGAAAGACGATCCGGACATGCTGTCGGCCCTGAAAATCGGCTGGTCGCGCGGCTGCCGCGTATTCCACATCTACGGCGGTCTCGGCGGCCGCGTCGACCACACACTCGCCAACATACAGCTCATGGCCCTGCTGGCCGCGCGGGGTGGCACCGGCCTGCTGCATGGCGACGGCACCGTCGTCACCGCCATTTGCGACGGCGCGCTGTCGTTCCCGGCCGATCACGGCGTCGCCCCCGGACGCATGGTGTCGGTGTTCGCCCACAGCGACATCTGCGAGGACGTGAACGAGCCGGGGCTCAAATACGAGTTGCGGCACGGCACACTCACCAACACGATGGCGCTGGGCGTCAGCAATGAACTGCTGCCGGGCGTCGCGGGGGCGATCGGGGTGCGGCGGGGCACGCTGATCGTGACGTTCCCGGCGGAGGCCCCCATGCCGGTCGTGACGCGCTTCCACGAGTTCGACGGGGATTTGGGGCCGCTCGACACGCAGGTCTCCTCGCTGCTGTCCGACCGCCTGCAGACACAGCGGCCATCGTTGCCGTAAGTACAGGCGGCGCATTACAGTGGGAGGCGTTGGTAAACAATGGCCCGGTGCCAATGCGCGCCGCGGTCCCCTCAAAGGGAGTAATTACATGACAGTTAAGATTGGTATCAACGGCTT
>DBKS01000050.1 GCA_002298605.1 Bifidobacterium sp. UBA744
GGCGCGGAACATCCTGCGGTAGAGGCGGTTGTCGCGACGCAGCCATTCCACCGCGTTGCCGTCGGGCGTGGTGGCCAGCGCGGAGTCGATGTGGCCGAATGTGGTCCATTGCACGTCTTTATACGGCACCATGATCTGTGGGCGGCGCGAGGACCTGCCGTTGCGACCGGTGAAGAGGTTGCTCAGCAGCATCCGCAGCAGCATGCCCTTGATCTGCCTGCCTGACATGGCGCCCATCTCATTGACATACAGACGCTCCGGTTCCGGAATCGATTCAAGATCGCGGATCACCGTGGAATCCTCGAAGCCCTCGCGCGCCTTGCGTACGCGGTCGATCAGCCCCGGCATGCCCTGCGCCACGGCCTGCGGCCCCTCCAACAGGTCCCTCATGGCCATGTTGCGCAATTGCATCGCCGAATAGGTGAGCTTGCAGCCGGCATTGACATCGCCGGCCACCATCTCCTTGAGAAAGCTCGGATTCGGCTTGTCGAACCTGCGCAGTGCCTGGATCCAGAAGTTGCGCAGGACGAAATAGCATTCCCAGGTGCGCATGGGATCCTTGTCGTGCCAAGCCTGGTGCCATACGGCCACGCCGGGAAGGCTGACGGTCCGATAGCCCGCCGACCGGGCTCGAAGTCCGAACTCGACGTCATCGTGCTTGATGAACACCGGCATGGGCAATCCGATGTCGCGGATCACCCTCGTGGGGATCAGACACATCCACCAGGCGTTGTAGTCGGTTTCGATGCGCTGATGCCACTCCGGGGATTCGGCGAGCGGCTGCTGCGCGAAATCATGGTCGTACGGGCGGCCGATCAGCGGGCCGTGCATATTGGTGTGAGCGTCCCAATGCTCGCCGAGGGTGCGCAGCACCGTGCGATTGTCGATATGGAACATGCCTCCGCCGACGATCGTTGGGCGTTTGGTGTAGTCGGCGAAATTGACGGCGCGGACGATGGATTCCGGCTCGCTGATGGCATCGTCGTCCAGCATCAGGGCGTAGGCGCTGTCGCCGGCTTTCAGCGTCTCGACCATGCCGCGGGTGAAACCGCCGGACCCGCCCAGATTCCCCTGACGCAGGTAGGTGAGCTGGTCGCCCAGGTTAGCTGCCGTGTCGGCGAAGCCGGGCTGGTCGCGCACCAGATCGGTGCCCTGGTCGATGCAATACACCGTGTCGAGCCGCTCGCGCAGCGCGGGTTCGCCGGCGATGGCCTTCAGCTGGTTATGGCAGTAGGGGGCGCGATTGAACGTGGTGATGGCAATCGACAGCTTGGAGCCGTCGGGCATGACGCGATTCCGCGCTGGAACCGCCCACTGGGCGTTCGCCATGGTGAACGGGGAATCGCCGTCGGAACGCAGGTCCGCCCAGAGGTATCCGCCGTCCAGCATGCCATTGAGTGCGAGATCCACGGAATGGGAGCTTGCGGTCTTCTCGCGATGCTCGATTGTGGCGACGGGCGAGGCCAGCCCGCGTGCATTGGATTTCATGAGGATCACAGTGCCCTCGCCGCTGAGTTCGGCGGAGAACCGTACCGTCCGCACTGTGGTCCAGCGCTGCCAATAGCTGCCGGGGAACGCGTTGAAGAAGGTGCAGAGCGACACGTGCTTATGCGCGGCCACGGTGAGACGGGAGCGGGATCCGATGCTCAGCAGCTCCTGTTCGGGGGTGTTCGGACGTCGGGTGATGCTGCTGTCGATTAGTTGACGCAGCTCGGAGGGGCCCATCGCCTTGACGTCGATGCGCGCAAGGTTGGCGAAGGCGTTGTCGGATGCCGCCTGAGGATGCGGCCTCGTCCACTCGACCACGTACAGCGGCATCGTGAGGTCCTGGTCTTTGACGGGAAAGACCACGCGATTGACGGTTTCCCACGCGTCGGCCGGTGCGGCTTGCGGATCTGGTGCTGCCTGCGCGGCCTGGGTGACCTGCGCGATTTGCTCGGTTGGCGCGGCCTGTGCGGCTCGTGCGGTTTGCTTGATTTGCTTGGTTGGTTCGGCTTGTGCGGCGCTAGACATGAGGCTCATTATAAACGTGCCGCCTATCGTCCGGTTGTGCCCTCCTCTTCATCCGTGGCCTTGTCTTCCGTCTCACCTTCCACGTCGCGCACCGCGCCGGCCACGGTGGCCTCTGCCGCCAGGATCTCCGCATTGCCGCGCGGGGCGGTGCCGAATCCGTCATGCCAGCCGCGGCGGAAGCAGTCGCGGATGAGGCGGCGGTCATGCGCCCGCAGATAGGTGAGCACCCAACGGCGCAGTGTTTTGAGCAGGAACTCCGCGTATTCCCGGCCGGTGAAATCCGTGCGGGAGTACCGCATCATCCACAGCTTGTTGCGCACTTCGTTGTAAAAGCGCTGTCCGGGATCCGCGTCGGACGAGCCGAACACCTTGGTTTTGTGCACCACGACGCTGGCGGGCACGTAATATCCAATGCCGTCGCGCAGCAGCCGGGTGGTGAATTCGAAGTCGTCGTTCCACAGGAAATACGCGGCTCGCGGCAGGGCGTGCAGATCGCGCATCGTCGAGGCATTGAGCAGGCAGGAGACGAATGACAGTGACCGAACCTGGAACGGGGCCTCGACGGCGATGTCTCCGCCGGTCGCCGCACCCAGCGTTGTGCCGCCTTTGGCGATCCACGTGCGTGGGCGCGGCCGGTTCATCAGATGCTCGCGCCCATCGGTCCACAGCGCCCTCGACCCCAGTATCGTCGGCCACTGCCCGTTGGCCCTGTCGCATTCCGTCGCCGTGTCCAGCAGGCGTTCCAGCGCGGTGGGGGTGGGAATCGTGTCGTCATCCATCAGCCAGACGAACTCGGCGTCGACCGCGAGCCCCGCGCCGCTGCGCGACTGCTGCCGCAGAGCCAGCGCCAGCCCCGCGCAGAATCCGCCCGCACCCCCGTAATTGCAGCCCAGCGGAATAACCTCCGGCTGGGATGGGTGCGTGTGGGCCACCTGCAGCGCATGGTCGGTGCTGGCGTTGTCCACAACAATCAGGTGGTCGACCGGTCGGCTTTGCCGGGCGAGCCCGTCGAGACATTCGCGCAGCAGCGCCTCGCGATTGTACGACACCACCACCGCGGTCACCTTGATGTTGTTGTAAGCAGTCATATCGTCTATTATGCGCTACGCTGTCGGGTATGACTGAAGGTGTAGGCGACGTCGCATTCAATCCGCGCAACATCATCGTGACCGGCGGATGCGGGTTCATCGGGGCGAATTTCGTGCGCCATGTGGTGCGCGAGCATCCCGGCGTGCGGGTGACGGTGCTGGATGCGCTGACCTATGCGGGCAATCCGGCGAATATAGCCGGGTTGCCGGCGGATCGCGTGAGCCTGGCGCATGGCGATATCCGCGACGCCGATCTGCTGGACCGCCTCGCGCCGGGGCATGACGCCATCGTGCATTTTGCCGCGGAATCGCATAACGACAATTCGATCGCGGATCCGGAGCCCTTTATCGCCACCAATGTGGAGGGCACGTATCGGCTGCTGGAGGTCGCGCGCAGGTATCATCTGCGCTTCCATCACATCTCCACCGACGAGGTGTATGGCGATTTGGCCCTCGATGATCCCCGCCGCATGACCGAGGAGTCGCCCTACCGCCCCTCGTCGCCGTATTCCGCGTCGAAGGCCGCCTCCGACATGCTGGTGCGCGCGTGGGTGCGCACGTATGGGATCGACGCCACGATCTCCAACTGTTCCAACAATTACGGGCCATACCAGCATGTGGAAAAGTTCATTCCCCGGCAGGTGACGAACATCCTCGACGGGTTGCGGCCCAAACTCTACGGCGACGGTCTTGACGTGCGCGACTGGATCCACACCGAGGACCATTGCTCGGCGATCTGGGCGGTGCTGACGCGCGGGAGGCGCGGCGAAACCTACCTGGTCGGCGCCGACGGTGAGCGCGATAATCTCACCGTGCTGCGTTCCATTCTGCGTCTGATGGGTCGCAACCCCGACGATTTCGACCATGTGCGCAACCGTCCGGGAGCGGATCGCCGCTATGCACTCGATGCGGGCAAGCTGCGTCGCGAATTGGGTTGGCGGCCGGTCCGTACCGATTTCGAAGCGGGATTGGCTCGGACCATTGATTGGTATCGCGCCCATCGTGACTGGTGGGAGCCGGCCAAGCGGGCCACCGAGGCGAAATATCGAGCACAGGGACAGTGACATCGCGGCGGGGCCTGCGGCGAGAGGGAGGTGCGGCGGCGCTGCGGCGAGATTGCGGCGGCATTGCGGAGCTTGTGCGCGGCAATGCATGGTTCGTTTGTTGGCAATGACGCCTGCTGGTGGTTATCTTGAACTATGACGATGCCACCGCAGTATCCCCAGTACCCTCCGCAGCAGTCACTGCCGCCGCTGCAGCCGCGACCGGTGATCGTGCCGCCGGCGAACCCCGAGACCATGCGCCGGCGGATCATGCGGCAGGCGGTTGGTCGGCCCGCCGGCATGGTGCTGGCCTACTACGTGGTCGCACAGGTCGCCGGCGCCGTCGCCATGTTGGTGATGCTGCTGCCGTATCTCGGGCGGCTGGTCGGTCATATGGCGGGCGCCCAATCGGCCCAATCAGGCCAATGGGACCAAGCCGGCCTGCAGGACGTGGACAGTGTGGTCGACGGCGTGACGCAGCAGGCTTTGCAACTGGCCGGATGGACCAACCTCATCGGCTTCGGTACGGGCATGCTGCTGATCCTGGCGCTGAATCGCAGTATGGTGTTCCGCCGTGAATTCTGGTCGGGCGGCGCCGCATACCCATGCCCATGCCCATACCGCATGACGTCCGGTGCGCCCCATCCCGCGCCCTCCCGTCCGGTCGCCGCACATATGCGCGGCGGATGGCTCCTGGATTTCATCGTGCTCATGGTCACGGCCCAGGCGGCGTTCGTGCTGTTGCAGCTCGTGATGTCCGCATTCGGCGCGGACGTGACCTCGCAGAGCATGGAGTACATCAACCAGAGCACCATCACCTGGGAGATGTGGCTGTACGTCGGGCTGATCGGGCCGGTGTTCGAGGAGATTGTATTCCGCGGCGTGCTGCTCCGGGCACTCGCACCCTATGGCCGCGACTTCGCCATCCTCACGTCGGCGGTGATGTTCGGGCTGTATCACGGCGACTTCACGCAGGGATTGTTCGCGTTCGTCATAGGCCTGCTGCTGGGGTTCGTGGCGATGGAGTACTCGCTGCTGTGGTCGGTCGCATTGCATGTGTTCAACAATGCGGTGATCGGCGGCGCATTGGACCAGTTGGCCTCGTACTACGGGGATGCGGGCGAGGGCGTCTACGCCGCGGTCCTGCTGGCGGTCGGCATTGTCGGCGGGCTGATTGTGCTCGTGCGCCACGGCCGTGAAATCCGCGCATACGCCCATGTTCACCGATCGCCGCGCGGCACCTACTGGGGGTGGACCTCGGCCCGGTTCCTCGTATACGTTATCGTCACCGGCTTGTTGGTCCTCTTTTCGCTGATCGCCATCATCCCCTCGTAGGCATTCCGTGCCCACCCCACGGCATACCCTTGCGGTATGAGTGATTTCGAGCCGTTCTACGATGTGAACCGCACCTATGACGACAATTATGCGACCGGTCCGTTCGGGGCGTTCGCCGATGCGCTTGCCGATGACGGCGAGACGCGGGAATCCGCCACGCGCGTCTCCGGCACTGGTGCCGGCGCCCTCCCCGACCCCGCCCGGCGCGAGTCGTTCCTCGGCTTCGATCTCGACATTCCCTTCGGCATTCCGGCCGGTCCGCTGCTCAACTCCCGGTACACCACGGCCGCCTTCCGCATGGGATTCGACATGGCCGTCTACAAAACCGTGCGGTCGCGCGCATGGGGCTGCAACCCCTTCCCGAACGTGCTCGCCGTGCATCCGCGCTCGGCGTCCGGCGAATTGACCCCGGGCAGCGCCGAACTCGACGACGGCGTGCTTGCGGACACCGAGTATCAGCTGCCCATCTCCATCTCCAACTCCTTCGGCGTGCCCAGCCGAGACCCTGATGTCTGGCAGCCCGACATGCGGCAGGCCATCGAAGCGGCCGGTCCGGGGCAGCTGCTGATGCCAAGCTTCCAGGGGTCGCGCACCGAGGGCATGAGCCGGGAGGAATACATCGCCGACCACGCGTTCACTGCGAAACTGGTGTGCGAGACGGGCGCTCGGCTGATGGAGATGAACACCAGCTGCCCGAACGAAGGCCACAATCGTCTGCTCTGCCATGACGCGCATCTGGTGGGGGAGATCACCGAAGCGGTGAAGAACGAGATCGGCGACCGTCCGCTCATCGTCAAACTCGCCTACCTGCCCGACGATCTGGACCTGGAACGCATGGTCAACGAAACCGTCGCACATGGCACCGTGCAGGGATTCTCGACCATCAACACCATCAGCGCCAAACTGGTCGACAAGGATGGCCGGCAGGCGCTGCCCGGCAAGGGGCGCGAGCATTCCGGCGTCTGCGGCAGTGCGATCCGCTCGGCCGGCCTCGACATGGTGAGGCGTCTGAGCGCGGTGCGCGAACGGACGGGATTTGACTTCGCGATCATCGGCGTGGGCGGCGTGACCACGCCGGAGGATTATCGGGCGTATCGTGCGGCCGGCGCGAATGCGGTGATGTCGGCCACGGGCGCGATGTGGGACGCGAATCTGGCACGCGAGATCAAGGCCGCGCTGTAATCGCGCTATCGTGCCAATTGTGCCAATCGTGTCGTAGCCGGGGCGCAAATACCATAAAATCCGCCATAGGCGTTCGGCTCGCGGCGCATTTCACCGTGTCGCCACACGTGCCGTGGCAGACTAATCATGAGTGTGTTTGAGGGCCGGTCGGCGGACGATCGCGAGATGATTGCGCATCGCGGCGGAATTGCCGCAGTCCGCTGCGACCGGACAAGACCGGATAAGAGAGCCCGCGGGGCTAATAGGAGAATGACGTGGCAGAGGATCCGAACGATATCCTGCATGTGAACGGCGGCAAGCCGCTCAATGGCACCATCAAGGTGCGCGGCGCCAAAAACTTCGTCAGCAAGGCGATGGTGGCTGCGCTGCTGGCACCGGGCACGTCGGTGCTAAAGAACGTGCCTGAAATTCGAGACGTGCACGTTGTGTCCGACCTGCTGCGTCTGCATGGCGTGACCGTGGACGTCAACGGCGCCAAGGGCATCGTCACCATCGACGCGACCCATGTGCAGCTCGCCGACGTGGCCGACGTCGACACCCTTTCCGGATCCAGCCGCATCCCGATCCTGTTCTCCGGGCCGCTGCTGCACCGCCTGGGCGAGGCGTTCATTCCGGCGCTGGGCGGATGCAACATCGGTGGCCGTCCGATCGACTTCCATCTCGAGACCCTGCGCAAACTGGGCGCGAACGTCGACAAGGAGCACAAGGACGGCATCCACATCACCGCCCCCAACGGCCTGACCGGTGCGAAAATCCATCTGCCGTACCCGTCCGTGGGCGCCACCGAGCAGACCCTGCTCGCCGCCGTGCTGGCCAAGGGCAAAACCGAACTGTCGGGCGCGGCCATCGAACCGGAGATCATGGATCTGGTGAGCGTGCTGCAGAAAATGGGCGCGATCATCTCCGTGGATGTGGACCGCACCTTCCGCATCGAAGGTGTCAAGGAGCTCAAGGGCTACACGCACACCTCGCTGACCGACCGCATTGAGGCGGCCAGCTGGGCCTCGGCTGCGCTTGCCACGCATGGCGATATTTTCGTCAAGGGCGCCACCCAGCCTGAAATGATGACGTTCCTGAATGTGTTCCGCAAGATCGGCGGCGAGTTCGACATCACCGACAAGGGCATTCGCTTCTGGCATCCGGGCGGGGACTTGAAGCCCGTGGCCATCGAAACGGATGTGCACCCCGGCTTCATGACCGACTGGCAGCAGCCGCTGGTGGTGGCGCTCACCCAGGCCAACGGCCTGAGCATTGTGCACGAGACGGTGTACGAGAACCGTTTCGGCTTCACCAAGCCGCTGGTTGACATGGGTGCGACGATCCAGCTGTATCGCGAATGCCTTGGATCCCTGCCGTGCCGCTTCCAGCAGCGCAACTACAAGCATTCGGCGGTGATTTTCGGGCCGACTCCGCTGACCGGACGCGATATCGACGTGCCGGATCTGCGTGGCGGCTTTTCGCATCTGATCGCCGCGCTCGCCGCGTCGGGCCCGTCGAATGTGCATGGCATCTCGCTGATCGACCGCGGTTACGCCGACTTCCGCGGCAAGCTATATCAGTTGGGCGCCGACATCGACTAGACGATGAGCGGTGTGAGCGGGCGCTCCGGTACATGCCGGAGCGCCCGCTTCGTCTTATGGCCTTCCAGAACCACCGTTGTCGCTCTATAAGACACGTGAAATCCGCCCCCCCCAGCACACCCCCTTGATTTAGG
>DBKS01000013.1:0-233 GCA_002298605.1 Bifidobacterium sp. UBA744
CCGCGGTACTCGGTCAGGTAGACAGCGTCAGCGTTACGGAACTGTTCCGTAAGCTGGGCAACCACCGCTTCCTTTTCGGGCCTCTTCATGGCGTTCCTTCCTTAATCGACCGTCGATCCGCATGGAAGGCCTTGCCGCGGGCATAAAAAATGCCCTGCGCACAGGCAGAGCAATAACCAATCTCAAGCAGGCCTCAGCCTCTTGACAGCAATCATGTCTCAACCTGCGCTGGC
>DBKS01000013.1:303-4694 GCA_002298605.1 Bifidobacterium sp. UBA744
ATTAGACTACGCGACCGGTGCGACTGTACGCAATCCTGGCGTGTCGCAGTCGGCGAGGCGCCGGCGCATGCCTTCCTCGCGCATGCGCCGGCCCACGACTATCGCAGCACGCCGATGGCGTCCAGATGGAACGGTTCGTCAGTGGCGGTTTCCAACGTAATGACATGGCGGCCCTCATCCGGATCGCCCTCGCTATGCGCGCCGGCGGACCCCTCCGTGACGGGCAGGTCATGCGCCTGGAACTCGCAGCGCAACGCTCCGTCGGTGGCATGCACCGGCTGCGCGTCGGCGACCAATTCGCCGTCCACATAGACGTTCAGCAACGCCTTGCCGCTGCTGCGGCCAAAAACGTCGATGCCATGCGCGTCGGATTCGACGCTGACACGCGCACCGGCCGACAGCGCCGTGCTGGTGGTGCGGTTGTAGTCGTACATGCCCTTGCCGGTTTCATGCAGCCATTCGCCCTCGTACACCAGCACCGGGGTGGTCGTATCGTCCCAGCTCGTCAGATGCAGATCGTCGATCAGCTCGGAGTAGTACGGGCTCAGACCGGCGACGCGCTCCACCCGCAGGTTCGAGAACCGCACGTGGTCGAAGCTGGTTCCGAGATTCACGCGGCCCGCCGACTGCGGCGCGTCATCGACCCATTCGGCGATTTTGGCGTCATTGACGAACATCGTCACCACATTATCCGCCACCTGCAGGGCCACGGTGTTCCACACGTTCGGCCCCTTTCGGAACGGCTGGGTGCCGGCTTCAAGCGCTCGAAGCCGCAGGTCCTCGTAATGCCCGCGACGCTTTTCGTCTCCGAATCGGCGCAGCAGATAGTTGCCGTCCGCCTGCAGTTTGACGTCATAGCCGCAGACATCGGAGGTGAACTTGTTGCCGGCCATCTCCCTGGCGCCAAGCAGCACATAGGGGGCGCGACCCCGATACGGCTCGAAGCACACATCCACCGACACGCGGTAGTTCGTCCAGCGCATATCTCCGATCGCCGTCCGCGGCTCCCCCTCGATCCAGGCGTTGCCGGCGTGAACGCGATCGATCTGCTGGCGCAGCACGCGCCCGCGGTCGACGTCCGGCACGACTTCGAAGGCGCCGTTGCTGTCGGTGGTGAATCGCGGCGTGGCACCGGCGTCGCCGCCACGGGACGACAGATACGATTCGTTCACCAGCGCGTCGCGTTTGAACACCGGCACCTCGGGTTCGGACTCATAGCGAAAATCATCCGCATACAACACGCCCCGCGCGGCATCGACGTCAAGCACCGACCTGCCGCCCTCGGCGGTCGACGGCAAGGGCGACACCGTTACATCGCTCAGGGTGGTGGCCGTGACCATGCTGAACGGCTCGACTTCGAATTCGTATTCGGCCAGTTCCCTGTCACCCTGCGGGTCGCTTTCCACCGTGTACTTCCGCGGGTGCAGGGTGTTTGTCCGCTTCAGCCAGGCCGCGTCATACGGCTCCCCCTGAGGCGCGGCTTTGGTGGCCCACAGGGTCAGCGGCTTCCCGGCGGCGGCAAGCCGCGCATCGACCGCCACACGATAGGTTTTCACCAGAGCGGAATCGTTGACGATCACCACGCTTGCATCGCCGCCGTCCGGAGCCGCCAATGTCAGATAGCTGGGCTCGCCATGACGCGCACCGTTCACCGGGTTGTTGCCGCCGACCTCGCAGCCGGACGCAGCCGGGATCGCCCGCCAGATCGGACGTGCGCCGCCTTTGTCGTCGCGCCCTTCCCAACCGAGGTTGGCGAATGACGAGAAGTGCCGCAGCACATCGCAGCCGGCGTCGTAGTACATCCAGCCGCTCCAGGGGTCACGCGCGCTGATGAGCTCCTTGTAGGAATACTCCATATTCTCGTAGAATGCACCGATCGCCGGCTGATACAGCGCGCAGGTGCGGCGGGAGTCCACGAATCCCTTGATCAGGGTGTTGCCCATTTCCAGCGGACCGTTCTGTCCACCGATGCCGGTGCCGGTGTATTCGGGGACCTTCTTCCCCAAACGTTCCAGCCCGTTGTCGTTGGTGTTGTTCGGACGGTCGGCCGAGCACGAGAAGGTGGCCTGGGCTTCGGAATTCCAGACTTCCTTGTCAAGCTCGTCCGCCAGACGCTTGAAGTTGTTATGGGGATCGTCCTCCACCGAATAGTGGTAGGCGGCCACGTCAATGGACTTCAGGTATTCGGGGGTGTTGACCAGCTCGTCGCCGAAGGTGCCGGTGACTTCCTCATCGGAGGTGATGACCCTGATGCGGTGGAACAGATCGCGCTCCTCGTCGCTGTGGAATCCCGCGTTCGGATCGTCGGGACCGTTGCCCTCAAAGCCGGTTTCGTCGGTCCTCACGCGGTTCGCGAATTCGCTCACCCATGCCAGGTCGGCGGTGCGTTCGTTCACATCGGGGTTGACGGAGTCGACCATGAACCCGTATTCGCGCCAAGCGGCCAATATCGTGTTTTTGTACCAGCGGTAGACATCGTCGTCGGAGCGCACCCATGTCGGCGCATGCCAGCGCAGCATGCTGACATGCAGATCGGGGTTGTAGCGGCGGGCATCGGCGGCGAGCTGGAACCCCGGTTCACGCCTGACCGCGGGATATTCGCCCCAGTCGCGCATGGTCGCCACGTTCGGCCCTGTGGAATTGTTGCGATCATTGCCCATTTCCACCTTGACGGTGTTCATCATCGGGCGATCGCCGCCGAACAGCGTCTCCACCAGCCGCCAGTAGACATCGGGGTGCTCGGCTTTGTAGTCCATCAGCAAGCTGGATGTGGCGTTGCCGGACAATACGCCGAATCCCTTGTAGGTCAGGCCGTGATGGTTCCGCGCCGCCTTGCGCACATCCTCGTAATCCAGCCGGACGGACACCGGATTATTGCCGCGCTCTTCAGATGTGGTCGCCATTGCGCCCTCCTATGATGCCGAACTGCAATGATTGCAGACATTACCTACCAAAAGCAATCATAATCGACCAATTTCAAACGGACAGCCTCGACTCGCCATTCGTCTACTGCATGACGTCCCTGCCGCCATGCCAGAACGACGACTTCGGCTTGTCCGACCTGCCGCCGGCACCCACCGAATACATGTCGCGAACGCGCTTGTCGCCCGACTCCCTCGCCATCTGCTCGAAGAGGATCTGCGCCTGCCAACGCGCGGCGGAATACTCCACATACGAGGCCAGACCGGTTCCAAGCAACAGCACCAGCAACGGATTCCACATCGCGCCGCAGAAGAAGCCGACCATCACCACCAACGCGATCAGCAACGCCACAAACCGCCGAATGGACAGCAGCACTGCAGACTTCATCACACTAAGCCATTTGGCCTTCGGATATTCAACAATGATCACCAAGCCGACGAAATACGCCTGCAGCGCGATCGCCATCACCACCACGCACACCGGCATCAGGAAGGCACCCCAACTGAATTGCTGGGAGAGCTGAATATCATAGCCAAACGCAAACAGAACCAAGCCGAATGGAACGCCAACGCTTAAGGCACGCAGGAACAACTTCGCATAGGCGCGGAAATACGGCCTGACGATCGCGACGGATCGATCGGACGGAACATAGGGGGCTGCAATCCAGTCCGGGGGAAAGCTCGGGTCCGCCGCATAATCCTGCACCAGTTTGGATCGCAGCGCGGCGTCACGGGACATGAACGTGGGCTGGTCGCGGAACACCGCGAACAGTGCGGCGAACCCTGGGGCGCTCAGGGCCAGAGCCAGTGCATACGTGGGATAGTAGCTGACCGGCACGCGCAGGAACAGCAATATGCTGAACGGCAATACGCCGATCAGGGTGAGCCATCCGGCCATCAGCATCAGATAGACGCTGTTGGCGACCGTGGTGAACGTTTTATTGAACGACTGCTTACTGAATGAGGACGCCATTGAACCTACTTTACTCGCGCGAACTATACGTCAAGGTGGATCGTGAACGGCAATGGGCCGACGGCTGTGGCAGTCGTCGGCCCATTGAATGATGCGTGCGGTTTCGAGCTGAAAGGTCAGCCCTTCATGCCGGACGTGGCGATACCTTCGACGAACTGCTTCTGACCGATCAGGAAGACGATCAGAATGGGCAGGACGGAAAGCACGGAACCCGTCATGATCATGGCGTAATCAGCGGAGTACTGGCCAATGAAGGTCTTCAGACCCAGCTGGATGGTCCACAGTTTGTTGTCGCGCAAGTAGATCAGCGGACCCATGTAGTCATTCCAGGTGTTGGTGAAGGTGATGATGCCCAGCGCCGCGATGGACGGACCGGACAGCGGCAGCACGATGCGGCTGTAGATGCCCCATTCCGACAGGCCGTCGAGGCGGGCGGCCTCGCTCAGCTCGTTCGGGATGGTGTCGTAGAACTGCTTCATCATGAACACGCCGAACGC
>DBKS01000049.1 GCA_002298605.1 Bifidobacterium sp. UBA744
CAAAAATCAGGCCACTTCAGGATGCAACGCGGAATGCCCGTTCTGGCGGAAACCCCGGCGGGAGGCTCCGTCGAGGAACTCCGCCTGCTATGGGACGCAACGCACCGGCTGGGATTGAGATTGCAGGTGGCCGAGCAATATTGGCTGCAGCCCATGCTCTCGGCCATGCTGAATGTCGTGCGGGCCGGGTGGCTGGGAGCCCCCGATTACGTAATGGAATCGCAGGCGCACGACTACCACGGACTCAGCCTAATTCGCAAAGCACTTGACGTGGGACATAGTCCCGTCCGCATCACCGGCACCTCATGGCGGCATTCGCTTGCCGAAACCGATTCCCGTCAAGGCCCGGTCACGCCCCCTCATCTCGGCGAGCGCACGCAGCGCCTGGCATTGCTTGAATTTGCGGACAGAAAACGCGCAATACACGATTTCACCGATTTCCAATACCGGTCGTTCCTGTTCAACCAGCATCTGACGATTCGCGACCTCCGCGGAGAGACCTCCGATCGACGGATCCGCATGTTGAACGCCAATGACGAACCCGTCTCGATGAATCTCATTCCGCAGCGGTCCAGTATCAGCGAAACAACCGTATCGGTTACAGCCGGAACCAACGCACTGTACCGTAGCCCGTTTCCATGCAGTGGCCTACGGGACGACGAAACCGCCATCGCCACCATCATGGATTCCATGGAGGCCTATCTCGACAGCGGCGTCGAGCTCTATCCGCTAGCCGATGCGTTGCAGGATTCCTACCTGTCCATACTGCTCGCTCGAGCCTGCGGCCGACCTGGCACGACAATCGTCTCCAAGCCACAGCCGTGGAACCAATAATCGACGCATTATCGATCCGCATCAGCCACATGCGGACATAGGCGAATCATATTTGTGATTTTTTCACATTCCATCTGTCCCATACATGTTTTTAAACCGTTGTAGCGCTGTTGTACAACGTTGGACCACCCTTTGGAAAGAGAAATCGCGCTGTCTTTTCAACGGCAAATGTGGAAGAATCAAAAATAGATTCTTCCACATCGCAACATCAGCCCCGCCATCGGTCTTTTGCGCCACTGGTTGGATGCAAAACGTCAGACCCATACAATATTGCAATAGAATGAACACAACCGCTCAAGGAGGAGCACACCATGGCAGACGAGCAACTGCGCATGGCACTCATCGGCACGGGACATATGGGACACAACTATATCCGCATGCTGCAAGAGCATGCGGACGGGCCAATCTGCCTGAGCGCGGCGGTCGCCAGACACGAACCGGCACGCAACTGGCTATGCGAGCACTATCCAGACATCATCATCTACAACAGCGCCGACGAGCTGTATGCACTGGGCGGCAGCGCCTTCGACGCGACATTGGTCGTCACGCCGCAAGCCACGCATCCAGCCATGGTGTCGCAGGCATTCGATCACGGCAAGCACGTGCTATGCGACAAGCCCGCGGGCATGTCAGTGGGGCATGCGGCCCCCATGCTCAAGGCGGCAAGCGCACACCCGGACCTAGCCTTCGGCATGATCTTTCAGCAACGTTTCTACGCTCGCCACCAACGCATCAAGCAGATTCTCGACTCAGGGGCATTGGGGACCGTCAAACGCGTCCAACTGACCGATTCACAGTATTTCCGCACGCATTTCTACCACCACACCGCCCCATGGCGTTCAAGTTGGCACGGAGAAGGCGGCGGCGTGCTCATCGCGCAAGGACCTCATCTTCTCGATCTGTGGCAATGGCTGTTCGGCATGCCCTCAACCATCAGCGCCGTCATTCCCTTCGGCAAATACAATGATTTTGCAGTGGATGACGAAGCGACACTGGTAATGACCTACCCTAATGGCATGACCGGCACCTTCATCATCTCCACCGGAGAAGCGGTGCCAGAGACAAGACTTGACATCCGTGGCAGCAGCGGACGGTTGCTTATGGAGGGGGATCTGCTGCGCATCTGGTTGTTCGGTCAGGACACGAAAATCTATCATGCATCGGCGCAATGCCGCGACGCCGGACAACTGACGATGAGCTATCGTGAGGAACGCATCGGAAACCCCCACAGCATGGACCACTATTGGGCGCTTTTCGAGGATTTCGCGCAGGCGGCGCTTGCCCCCGCGAATACGCGACATCCTTTGGCGGACGGGCGAGAGGGAATGCTGTCGCTTGAGCTGGCGGACGCCGCATATCTGTCGGCCTGGCAAAACCAGCACATCACGTTGCCGTTGGATGCAGAATACTTTGAAGCTGCGCTACGGCGGCATATCGATATGGAACGGTAAGGTTTCAGACAATAAGCACGCAACATGGTCCAGACCATGCAATCACCACACTGGCAACCACACCGCTATTCGACGACCACCTTCGCGATGCCCACACCGGCATTCCATGTGCCAACCAGAGCGATCAGCATGCAGCCGATCAACGGCAGGAACCAGATGGTGTAGGGGATCAACAGCACGCCGATGCCGATCATCAGCAGATCGAAGACCATCAGCGCCAGATTCTGCGGGAATCGCATTGGAACCAGCAGCGCTGAATTGCGAATGAGATCCTTAATCCCCAAATCCGTGGACAATACCATGGGAAACACGTAGGTGGCCGCCACGAAGGCCCAGATGCCAAAGGCACCGGCCAGACCCGCGAGTATGTACCCCCCAGGAATGTTGGACGAGGAATAGAACCAGGCGCCGATCACACCCAGCACGACCACCGCCAGCAGCGCCCACCCGGCCGCCGCCGCACGCTTCCAATTCGCCGCGAACGCCTTCCAAAAATCATGCCAGACGAACACCGGCCTGCGTTCGAGCAACATGACGCATACCGACGATGCGGCGGCGCATGACATCGGAATCGTCACCACGGGCAGGCATGAAAGCACAAACAGCACGTTGAGCTTGATCAGCGCCCAGATTTGGGAAAACGCCACATGCGCCACCAGTCTGACACCGGTGATCCTCTCCGCGTCCGATTCACGCTCCTCCGCCTCGGGAGGATTGTAGAACCTGTCGAACATCCCCATTGATATATCCTTTCCGCGAATCCGCGCAGAGTCCGCATCCGCGCCCTGCAATCGTTCATTGTCTCACAAATCGAGCGCCAAGTGGCTTTTTCACCGCCGGACTTTGCCCATTGAGCTCCATCATGAACAATAACGGTGGGCCCGGTTAAGACGGACCCACCGTTATTGTCTCTATCGAGCGTCTCGACGAAGCATCTTATGCCTTGCTCCGCTTTATCCGAGCCGTCATCACGCAGTGGTGATGGCGTTGTTGAGCTCGGTAATCATGGCCTTGGCGGCATCAGCGGGCTGCTGCTTGCCGAAGACCACATCCTGCTGGTAGCGCTGAATGATCTTGTCGAGGTCGGAGGCGCCGTTCGGAGTGATCTCCGGAGCGTCACCGAGGGTGTCGGCGATCTGATCGGCGAACTCAAGAGCCTTCTTGTTGGTGCCGGTAGCGGTCTCGGCCAAGCTCTCGCTGATCTTGGTGTTGCCCGGAAGACCACGCTCGGTGCCACCGATTTCAGCGGACTCGTTGCTGTTGATGATGAAGTCAATCAGCTTGGCCGCCTCGGCCGGATGCTCGCTGGTGGAGGAAATGGCGAAGTACATGCCGGGCTTGAGGTAGCCGTACTTGTCGTTCTTGCCGGTGGTGGGCATCGGGACCAGGGACATGTTCTCGGTGCCAGCAGCCTTGGAGTAGGCGGTGATCTGCGGAGCCTGGGTGAAGGTCATCGCGGCCTTGCCGGTGGCGATGGAGCCCTGCTCGATGGTGGCGGAGGCGCCCTCGGCCCAGAAGTCCGGAGTGCCGGCGATCTGATCGCCATGGGTCCAGTCATAGGCCATCTGCAGATAGGACGTCAGCACATCCTCAGGGATGGCGACCTTGCCGTCCTTGAACAGGGCCGCATTGTTCTGGCGGGCCCACAGCTGCAGCGACATGCCGTTGTTCATCGGGGCGATGCCGGTAATTTCGCCATTGGATTTCTCGGTGATCTGCTTGGCGAAGTCAACCAGATCATCCCAGGACCAGTTGGAGGTGTCCGGAAGAGTCAAGCCGAGCTTCTCGAGGATATCATTGTTGACCAGCACACCGAACGGGGTCTGGGAAACCGGCGCAGCATATTGAACGCCGTTATACAGTCCCATGCCCTTCAGCGAGGAGCTCATCTGGCTGAGATCCAGATAGTCGGAAACCTTACCGAGGTCATACAGAGAACCGTTCGCCGCATAGGATGCGAGGTACAGCTCATCCATCTGGATGACGTCGGGGGCATTGCCGCCGGCCATGGAGGTGGCGAGCT
>DBKS01000021.1:0-915 GCA_002298605.1 Bifidobacterium sp. UBA744
CGCATCGTCAACGACCTGTAATCCCCGGCAATCCACGCGCCCGCCAGCCTTCCGACAACGACGCCGGCCGACCGCATAAAACGGCCGGCCGGCGTTGGAAGCGTCAAGGAAGCATCAGATGAGGCTCAGGACGTAGTCCTTGATGTCGCCTTCCTCAGCATGGGCGGTGAACAGCTCCTTGAAGTGCTCGCCGGCAAAGGCTCCCCTGACCAGTTCGGGATCGAGGTCCTTGTAGATGTCGACCAGCGGGCGGTAGGCGGCGGCGCGGACGCCGTCGAGGATCTTCTTGTTGCGCTGCTCGGGGACGACGCGCTCCTTCGGGTAACCGGAGCCCGGCTCCTCAAGCCACATCTGCTCGAAGATGTACTTGAGGTTGAGCTCCTGGCCCCAGCCGTTCTTCAGCGCGAAGGGGATGGCCATCGCATTGCCGTCGTTGATCTGGGCGAAGGTGTAGGCGTCAAGCGCATCCTCCACATGCCCGCAGATCACGCCGGGGAACGAGTTGAGGGCCAGCATGGCGCCTTCGCCGGTGCCGCAGCCGGTCACCACGAAGTCGGCGGCCTTGGTGTTGAGCAGGGCCGCGGCGAGGATGCCGTTCTGCACGTAGGTCAGCGGGGCCGAGCCCTCGGCGGAGTACATGCCGTAGTTGTCGACCTCGAAGCCCTTGGGCTCGACGACCTTCTTCAGGGCGTCGAAGATCAGGTCGTTCTTCGAGTTCTGCGAGTTCTCATTGATCAAAGCGATACGCATCGTGTTTTGCTATTCCTTTCGTTGGGATCAGTGTCATCGGACGATCAGCGGGGATCATTGCGGCTGCTTGCCGATATAGGCGAGAATGCCGCCGTCGACATAGAGCACGAGGCCGTTGACGAAGTCGGAGGCATCGGAGGCGAGGAAGACGGCCGGGCCCTGCAG
>DBKS01000021.1:1037-22563 GCA_002298605.1 Bifidobacterium sp. UBA744
TGCACTGGATGTTGTACTCGCCGTACTCGGAGCAGATGTTGCGGGTGAGCATCTTCAGGCCGCCCTTGGCCGCCGCATAGGCCGACACGGTTTCGCGGCCGAGTTCGCTCATCATGGAGCAGATGTTGATGATCTTGCCATGGCCCTTCTTGATCATGCCCGGAATGACGGCCTTCGAGACGATGAAGGGGCCGTTCAGGTCGATGTCGATGACCTGGCGGAAGTCCTTGGCGCTCATTTCGATCATCGGGATGCGCTTGATGATGCCGGCGTTGTTGACCAGAATGTCCGGAGTGGTGCCGAAATCCCGTTCGATGTCGGCGACGAGCTGGTTGACGGCATCCTCGTCGGTGACGTCGGCCACATAGCCCTTGGCTTCGATGCCGGCCTCCTTGTAGGATGCCAGGCCACGCTCGACGGCGGCTTCGTTGATGTCGTTGAACGCGATCCTCGCACCGGCCGCGGCGAAGGCGGAGGCGATGCCGAAACCGATGCCGTAGGAGGCTCCGGTCACCAGCGCGACCTTGCCCTCCAGCGAGAACTTATTCATATCGAAGGCCATAGTGGACTCCCTTTCGTGATTGTCGTCAATGACGTTTCCATTCAATCTTCAGTTACGTGCCGAGTCAATTTTGTTGCACACCGTTGTTTTCGGGCATGGCCGGACGCGGCTCCGGCCCACGGACCGCTAGCAATACGATACCAGCAGTTCGGTAAAGGCGAGCACCGTCAGCGACTGCCCATAGGGCATCGGCGTGATGTCGATGGTGCGGTAGTAGTCCCAGTCGTCGCCGATGCCGGTGCCGACAGACACCCGCTCCACCTCGCCCTTGTCATTGATCTGCCCGATCAGCCCCTCGACCGCCTTGTACGCGACGGGCAGGTAGGCGGCATCGAGGAAACGCTCGTGCACGGCCTTGAGTATGCCATAGGCAAAGCCGGCGGTGGCGGAGGATTCCAGATATGAGTTCGGGTCGTCGACCAGCGTGTGCCACAGACCGGTGACGGGATCCTGCAACGTGGACAATGTCTCGACCTGCTCGCGCAGCACCTCGACCAGCCAACGGCGAACGGCGTCATGCTCGTCAAGGCCGAGCAGCGACAGCACCTCGGGGATCGCGATGGTCGCCCAGCAGTTGCCGCGGCCCCAGTGGGCTGCGGAGAAGTTGTTGCGGTCATCGAAGCTCCAGCCGTGGAACCACAGGCCGTTGGAGGGATCCATCAGGAATTTGGCGTGGATGAGGAACTGGTATTTCGCCTCCTCCACATATTCCGGCCTGCCCAGCACCTTGCCGATTTTGGCGAGCGCCAGCACGGTCATCACCAAGGTGTCGGCCCATAGCTGGTTGTGGTTGTTGGACGAGACGGTGACATGCTGGATGCCGGCGCCTTCGGTACGGGTCTGATCGCGGTAGATCCACGCGCCCCACTGCTTGAGATACGGCAGATAGCTCGGCTCGCCGGTGCGCTCGTAGAGGAAGGCGAGGGTGAGTATGGGGGCCACGGAATTGACGTTCTTGCCGGGCGTGCCCCTGGTCAGCGCCTGATCGAACCAGTCGGCCACGGTTTTCAGGGCCTTGGGATTGCCGGTGATCTCATAGTTCTTCCAGATGCCGTACAGCCCCACTCCCTGCGGCCAGCCCCATTCCTTCCAGGATTTGTCGTCCACGACGGTGCCGTCCGGATTCACCCACAGGCCCTTGGCGTCGGTGACTTGGATGGTGATGAGGTTGTCGATCATGCGATCGATCAGCGTGCGGATCTCGTCACGGCTGGACGGTGGTTTCAGCTCGGTCATCGTGCTCCTTCACATGAATACGGACAATGCGATGCGGCCCGACTGTCCGCCGCATATGCACCGCAACGTTGCGACGCCTCCATTGTAAAAAGTCCGACGATCGCAACACGGATGCAGAACACGCAGTTTTTGTGAGATAATTATCTTCTGTTGTTTCCTTGGGCATCAATGACGATACGGGAGCGGAAGAACATGCCAGCAGTCAGCAAACCGGCGCGAGCCGACCATTCCATGATCAGCGATCAGTTCGAGATATACCACGTCGACAAAGACGTACAGGCCGACATGCCGCTGCACTACCACGATTTCTACGAGATCAACTGCGTGCTCAACGGCACCGGGGTGTTCTGCCTCGACGGCGACGAATACGAAACCACCCCCGGCACGGTCACCCTGGTGAACATCAACGACCTGCACAACATCGTGCGGCAGTCCTCCTCGTACTACGAGCGCGCATACATCTATGTGACCAAGGCGTATCTCACCGCGCATTCCACCGCCGCCACCGATCTGACGGCGTGTTTCCGGCATTACGGCCGGCCCGTCAGCCGCGTGATCCGACTCGACCCCGCGCTGCTGAGCTCGTACATCAGTCGACTGGACGAACCGCCCGGCGGGGAATACGGCGACGACGTGATCTACGGTCAGCGCTTTCTCGAGCTTATGATCGCGCTGAACAAGGCGGTGATGTCCGACGCCAGCGACATCACGCCGCAGAGCTCCACGATCCCCAAACTCATCGGCGACGTCATGAACTACATCGGCGGCCATCTGACCGACGACCTGTCGCTTGACGCGCTGGCCGGGCATTTCTTCATCAACAAATACTATCTGAGCCGTGAATTCAAGAAGCATATGCGCGTCAACCTGCATGAATACACGGTGACCAAGCGACTGATCCGTTCCAAGGAGCTGCTGCGCGAATACGGCAATGCCAAGCAGGTCTACCGGATGTGCGGATTCAAGTCGTACACGCATTTTCTGCGCTGCTTCAAGCGGGAATTCCAGATGACGCCCAGGGAATTCGTCAAATCGACGATCGCCCCGGAGGTCATTCACTTCAATGACGCCCCGCTTGGGAACTCGGACGGCCTATCCCACTGAGACCAAGGTGTCGATGACGAGGAAGTCGCGTTCAAGCGTCCCGGGATCGAAATGATCGAAATGGGAGAACGGATCGGCGTCAAGCCAGCGCCGGATCTCCCGGGATTCACCCTCTTCGCGGCGAATGTTCACCTGCTCGCGATCGCGCGGCGTCTCGAAATAGCTGAACGCCACGTCGTCAAGCACGGAAATGAACTGGTAGCGATCCCCCACCGCCAACCCCTCGCGCGCGATGAGCTGGTGATGCACCACGTAGTCGATCACCGTATCCGGATAGAAGTGCGCGATGCGACCGCATCGGGCGTCCGGCTGGCGACCGCGCCGGAATGAATCGACCGACGTCGGCTCGTCGAACCAGAACACCGGATGCATATATGTCCAGAAGACGTCGCCGCTGAACTGCGGGCAGCGTTCCAACGCTCCGTCGAACCAGCCCCGCGCTTCCGGGAAGCCGGTGACGGCGGTCATGGACCGACGCGCGGGGTGCCTGGGCACGATATGTTCCACATACGCATACAGCTGGCGCCCATACCGGGCCAGTACGACGGTGAGCGCCAGCCCCTCGGCCTTCAGGCGTTCGGCGTCGTCCCGCAGACGGGCGGCGAGACGCATCACCTCGTCGTCGGCGACGTCGGATTTCAAAAAAGCACGGTATGACGCGCGCTCAACGGTTGCCGAAGCATTGGCCGGCGGCTCGGGCGTGGGAGTTGCGGACATATGCGGCTCCTTGCGGTCGGCCGCCGGGCCTCGTTGTCGAGCTGGCGGCGTGACGGCGAACGGGTCAGCCGATGGGCTGGAACCGGTAGAACTTCCTGGCGTTGTCGACGAACAGCGCGTCCTGTTCGGCGGGACTGAGCTCCTCGGTGACGCGCGCGTACGCATGCACCAGATCCACCAACGAAGAGTGCAGTTTGTCGACGGGAAAGTTCGAGGCGAACATCACCTTGCCGACGCCGAAGGCATCGAGCACGGTGTAGACGGCGGGTCTGAGGCTTTCGATGGTCCAATAGTGGTCCATCGACGGCAGACCGGAGATTTTGATGGCCACATTGTCGCGCCTGCCGAGCTCATACAGCCCGTTCTTCCACAACCGCCAGCCTTCGAGATCCCGATCGGCGAGCATGCCGGCATGGTTGATGATGAACAGGGTCTCGGGATGCGCGTCTATGACCTCGACGGCGCGGGCGAATTGCGTGGGATACAGCTGCATGTCGAAGCTCAGGCCGTACTTCCTCAACAGTCCCAGCCCACGCAGCCAGTCCGGATCATCCATGTAGGACTTGTCCACGTAACGGTACAGCGGATGCGGGTGAATGTTGAGGTTCTGGCGGAAACCGCGCGTATTGGCGTAGGAGGATTCCTCCTCCAGCGTCGCCTCGATGGAGGGGGACGACAGATCGCCGCCGGCGACGATCATAATGGGCAGACCGGTTTCCTCGCTCATCCGCTGTTCGAAGGCGACTTCGGCCACCGGATCGTCGGCGTTGGCCTGCACGTGCACGGCACCGACTACGGAGAAATTGGACCCTGTGAGCTCGTCGACGAGATCGTCGGCCAGATAGTCGCCGGCCTCGAACAACGGATCCCACGCGCCTTCGAAAGTGGGCGCCTTGTCCGGATTGAACCATGAGTACAGCGAGGTTTCCATCAAATGCACATGCGTGTCGATGAAGGGGCGGGATACCGCGGCCCGTTCGGCACTTTCCGGGATGATGGTGTACAGGCGGCCCCGAACCGGCTGCTGGTAGTCCTCTCCAAGCGTCATCGCAACTCCTTTGTTCGCGGAAGGCACCGGCGGCGCGTCGGCGTGCGGCGCGCCGCCGCCCGTGGGTCACAATACGGAACGGGTGTCGTTTTCGTAATTGTTGCGCCCCTGGCCGGTAGCCGCGGTGGTGCCGCCGTCGACGGGAACGACGAGGCCCGTGAGATATTTGGCGCCGTCGGAGGCGAGGAAGAGGGCGAGATCGGCGCAGTCCTCCGGCTTGCCGGTGCGGCCGAGGGCGACGCGGTCGATATAGGGCTTGAGGCGCTCGGGGTCGGTCCAGACTTCCTTGTTGATGTCGGTTTCGATGAAGGCGGGGGCGAAGGCATTGACGCGGACGCCGTAGGCGCCGTAATCGAGGGCGACGCAGCGGACGAAGCCGTTCATGGCGTGCTTGGTGGAGTTGTAGGCGGTCTGGCCCCAATCGCCGAACAGGCCGGAGACGGAGGTGTCGACGACGATGTTGCCCTTGGACTTCTTGAGATACGGAAGGGCCTCCTTGGTCAGGTAGAACAGGCCGTCCATGTTGACGGAGAAGAGCTTGTGCCACACTTCGTCGGAGACGTGCTCGATCTCACCGCCTTCGAAGATGCCGGCGTTGGAGACGACGACGTCGATGTGGCCGAATTCGTCGGCCACGGACTTGACCAGTTCGGCGACCTGCTCATGCTTGGAGACGTCGGTGAAGTGGACATGCCCTTTCTCGTAGCCCTTGACGGTCTCCTCCAAAGGCCCCGGGCGCAACCCGACGGCCACGACGGTGGCGCCATTGTCCAGGAAGCCCCGGGTGATGGCGCGTCCGATGCCGGTGCCGCCGCCGGTGACGATGACGACCTTGCCTTCAAAGTTGTACTTGTTCGCGGTCATGGTGATGTTGTTCCTGCCTCTCGACTGCTTTGTCTGATTCGACTGCGGGCCCGATCGATGCGAGCCAACCGGTACATCAGACAGTATAGCCAAATTTGAAACGTTATCCCGTTATATGGGATCTGTACCAGCGTACCTCGAAGCCCGCCGACGAAGCCCACCCGACCTAATCCACGAAATAGCCGTCAGGGCAGACCCCGCGCAATGCGGGCAGAGACCGGCCCCAGTGACCCAAATGATCGCGCAGCAACTTGCGCAGCAAATCACCGTCGCGCTCCCTCGCGGCCTGCACCAGCAGGTGGTGCTCCCCCACCACATTCCGACCCTGATCGCCTACGGCGACGCCCAGATACCGCATGCGAACATCGTGGGAGCTGCTGGACATCGCCAGAACGCCGGCAAGGTGACGGTGCGCCACCTCGAAGAACGTGGCGTGGAAGCGTGTGTCGGCATCGAGGAACGCGCGGTAGTCCTCGCGTTCCAGACAACGCGACTGAATGGCATTGATATGGTCCAGCGTGTCGACGATAAGCTGACTGCAATTCTTCACAAAATCGTCGAGCACCGCGGTCTCAAGCGCGGTGCGCACAAAGCGCTCCTGTTCGACGCGACTCACCGAAATGGGGCTCACCTCGGTTTTGGACTGCGGATGCACAATCAGCAGCCCCTCCTGTTCAAGACGGACCACCGCCTCCCGCACGGGCGTGCGCGACCCGCCATAGGTATCGGAGAGCTTCTGCATGCTGACGGCCTCGCCGGGCTCAAGCTTGAGGAAGAGGATATCGTGCTTGATGCGCTCATAGAGCTGGTCGCTGAGCTTCGAATCAGCCATATCCTCACCTTCCTCTCACCGCATGGCCGCCGACCCGCCCCAGCACTGTACCATAAGGGGGCCGGTCTACTCCTGCCGCCGCACCACGGCGTCATACAACGCCCTCGACGTCGCCGGGTCATACGACCACATAAGCACGATATCAAGCGCAAACGGACAGAACGACGACCCCACCAACGTCTGGGCGAACGCGCCGGCGCCCACCTCCCCAAGCGCTCGAACCGTGGAACGGTTCTCCTTGCCAAACACCTTCCACAAGCTGATGGTGGTGGTGCGGGTGTAGATGGTCGATTCGTTGCGGTCCTCGATCACATGGAACAGCTCATGCGCCAGCAGCAGGGTGCGCACGCGGGCCGGCGATGGCAGGACACCGGCGTTGCCGGCATCCTCGACCACCAGTCGATCATACAGTTCGGCGTACCGGTTCAGCGGGTCCGCCATCAGATCGATGCGATCCGCCTGCGCGGAACTGTCGGAACCGCCGGGCACATACTGGGCGAACAGGGCGCGCCTGCCCGACATCGGCGCGGTGTTGGATCCCACCGCCACGCCCAGCCGTTCGGCGATGGCGCTGGGCTTGTTGGTGCCGTATTGCTCGACGACGCGGTCGGACCATTCACGCCCGCAGGAGATGGCGCCCGCAATCATCGTGTCCCCCATGCCGGGCTCGATCTTGTCGCGCAGCATGTCAGTGCTCAGGATATAGCGTCCCCACGCGAGATCGTCCACCTGACGCAACGCGCGCATCATATCGGGCAACGTCTGGATTCGCACCGCATCGGCACCGTTCTCCGCGCCGTCCAGCGCAGCCTCCTCCCCCCGCCGTTTGTCGGTGCCGGCGATCCGATCGAAGAATTTGTCGATTGCGCCATGGAGCGCCTCACGGATCTCCTCGTCGCCTACCGTGCCGTCGAACGGCCGGTTCGCATCCGCCAGACTGCCATTCAACCGCCTGCCGGTGCCGTCTGCCTTCAGGATTCCCATGATCGCGCTCCTTTCGCGTTCCACGCGCAAACCCCATCGTACCCACAGGCAACCGTTGCCATCGGACACGACGGGATGCCATATGCGACGGCGATGCGGGCATGCAGCGGACGCCGTCGCGCTTCCGGCGGGGCCGGATCCCGTCAACCCCGCCGGAATTTCCGACTCTACTCGAACCCGTCCTGACGGATGTTGCCGGCGACCACGAGGATCTCGGTGTCGGGATCCAGCGAGGAAACCTCGAGGTTCATCAGCAGGAGCAGCTGCTCAAAGTCCGGGTTTGAGAAGTCCATCACACGAGGGCCGATGCACAGGTAGTAATCGGGGCGGATGATGACCTCGGACTGGTAGACGGCCATCTCGTCCCACAGCTGCTGCACGGCCTCCTCGAAGTGCGCGGCGTCGGTTTTCAGGGCCAGACCGCGGGCGCGCTGCACCTTGATGAAGCCCTTCTTGTCGACGATGCGCACCGGGCCGGCCTTGGCGGAAGTGACTTCGGCACTGGTGCCGAAGACGAAGAAGTGGTCGGACTTCTCGAGCAGCACCGCCTTCTTCGGATCGTCGAGGCGCATGTCCTCGGCGGCGACTTCCTGTGCTTCGGCCACATCGAACTCCTTGAGGTGGTCGCCGGCGGTCTTCACCTCGGTAGAGCCGGTGGCGATGGCCGTGACCTTGGACGTCTGCGGGTCGATCTCAATGTGCACCTCCACGGAATCCGCGGTGGCGCCCGATTCGATGGCCTTGTTGATGGCCTCGTTCTTAATGGCCCGCACGTCGTCCTGCGTGGGATTCGGAATGATGCGCTCCACCACGTCGCGAACCATGGCCAGGGCCACGCCGATGGACGAGATGACCTCGGCGTTGTCCGGAATCGAATACTTGACGCCCATCTTGTTCGCGAAATAGACGATCAGCGAGGCGGCGCCGCCGCCGACGCCCACCAGCGAGATCTGATCCTTCTCGAGCTTGTACTTCTCGGCGAGGTCGAGAATCACCGGCTCGATCTTGGCGTAGGAACGCTCCATGATCTGCGTGGCAATGTCCTCCACGGTGGTGCCGCAATAGTCGGCCAGCGCCTGCATGGCGAGTTTGGCCGCTTCGGCGTCGCCGTACGAGAAGTATTCGGGCTTCACCAGGCCAAGCACGTTGGCCGCGCAGGTATTGGTGATGGTGATGTACTTGCCGTCAGACAGCTTCACGCGCACATAGTCGGACGGATCGCCCGGCTTCGGCGAGAAGAATTCGACCTGCGGGTCCTTGATCTGATCCTTCGGATAGAACACCGCGTATTCGAGGCCGGCGATATGGGCGGAACGCGGACCAACGTCGATCACGCCCTGCTTGTTGGCGCGGACCATGGAGCCGCCGGCGCAGCCCAGCACGCGCACGTCGAGGGAGGAGATGAAGGTGGGGTATTTGCCCACGATCGAGTAGTCGATGGCCGGACGGCCATTCTTGATGACGCCGATATTGGTGGTGGTGCCGCCGACTTCGAAATACACGCCGTTGGACGCGCGCAGATACATCAGCGAACCCATCACGGAGGCGGCCGGGCCGGACAGCATGGTAAGCACCGGGCGCTTCTTCATCTCGTTGATTTCCATCACGCCGCCGTCGCCGCGCATGATCATCAGCGGCACGTTCACGCCGGATTCACGCACCGACTGCTCGGTGGAGTTGGCGGTGTTGAGCATCTTCGGCAGGATGGACGCGTTGATGGCGGCCGTACGGGTGCGGCGGGTCAGGCCGTAAAGCTTGGTGATGTCGGAGGCCATGGTCACCGGAATGTTCTTCTCCTGGCAGACCTCGTGCACCAGCTGCTCGGGACCGGCGTCATCCACGCCGAACGCCATCGAGGCGACGATCACTTCGGCACCCTGACGCATCAGTTCGTCGATCGCGGAGGCGACGGTGGACTTCTCCAGATGCTTGGTAGTGAGGAAGGCGTTGAAGATCTGGATCTTCTTGCCTTCGGCGACTTCGATGTCGCTCAGCTTGGTCTGCCGCTTGGCGAGGAACGCCTCGAAGCCTCCTTTGGCCATGCCGAGCACGCCGACCTTCGCCACATCGCCTTCGATGAGGGCGTTGGTGGCCTGGGTGGTGGAGTGGGCGACGAAGATCACGTCATCGGGGTTGATGTCATGCTCGCGCAGGCAGTTCTGGAAGCTTTTCACCACGCCTGCCGCCACGCCTCGCGGATCGTCGTGCGTGGTTTTGACGCTGGACTTGCCGATGATCTCATGGGTGGCATTGTCGATGGCGACGGCCTTGGTGTGGGTACCGCCGACGTCGATGCCCATTCGTACTGCTCGTGACATAAGGGATTGCACCTGCTTTGACAAATAGGAAATGATAAAGAGTGAAGGGCTCCGCAGGCCGGCGGATCGTTCCAGCGGGCCGGCGGAGGGGTTCAGTTGTATGTTCAGTTGTGAATATTCAGTTGTGGTCTTCAATCATGTCGATCTGGGAGCTGCGGTCTTGCGGCCCGATTCCCGCATTGGACTCGGGCCGCAAGATCGGTCAGCGCGCCGTCAGACAATCAGCCGACCAGGCTGCCGTACATGAAGAAGGCGGCGAACATCAGGATGGCGCCGGCGATCCAGCCGGTCGGGATGGACATCTTCATGAAGTCCTTCGAAGAGACCTTCGAGTAGCCGAGACCCCAAGCAACCCAGGACTGGGTGATATCAAGGTGCTGCGGGACGATGGTCGCGGTGGCGAGCACCGGGTACATGAAGGCGACCGGCCACTGGAACACGGAGAGCACCAGGGCCGCGACGGCGGTGCCGGAGCCGACCAGGTTGGTGGGGCCGCGGAAGAAGCCGAGCGGGATGATAACCGCGAAGATCAGGCAGATCATGAAGGCGTTGTGAGGAATCGCGTTACCCACGATGGCCTCGAAGTACGGGGCCGCGTAGATGGCGGCGTTGTTGAACATGGACAACGTCAGGAGGAAGCCGATCATCGGGGCCACGTCGACGGAACCGTCGGCGAATTCCTTGGCCAGGCGACGGCAGACCTCGGTGAAACCGCCCTTGAACAGGTTGCCGGTGGTGAGCAGGGCGTAGAGGGCCGCGATGATGAAGGCGAGGATCACCGGGAAGGTGGTGGTGGATTCCTTGCCGGTCTTCGGGTCGACTTCAGTGACCTTGATGAGCACGATGATGATCACCGGCAGCACCACGGAGATCCAGGAGTACCAAGGGGCGTTCTCCTTGGCGGAAACCGGGGCCTGGGCGGCCCAGGAGCGGGTGGACTTCTTGCCCCGCATGGCGATGAAGGACACCACGAGCACGGTGATGAGGGCCACTGCGGCCATCACGCAGGCGAAGGGGAAGTACTGGGTGTAGTCGTACTCGTTGAGGAAGCGGGCGTCCATGCCGCCCAGGATGCCCTGGTACTGCTTGAAGTTGGTCACGTTGGCGCAGATGCCGGCCATGATCGAACCCATGAAGCTGAACAGCGCGATGGCCGTCGGAATGCCCAATGCCTGCAGGATCGGCAGCACGATCACGGCGATGGAGATCACCGGGCCGATGCCGGTCATGGAGGTGAAGATGAGCATGGTGACGATGCACAGCAGGGTCATGGTGATCTTCGGACGGTCGCCGCCGAGCTCCACGACTTTGCGGATCAGGGTGGCGGCGATGCCGGTATCCATCAGGACGCGGCCGAAGAACGCGCCGAAGAAGACGTTGACGAGGATGGACTTCGCGTAGCCCTCGGGGCCGGTCTGATAGACGTATTGGAAGACGTCAAGCCAGTTCTGGCCGTCCATCTTGGGGTTGGGCGATATTGCGTTGCCGACCATGGCGAGCGCCATCCAGAGCGTTGCGATGACGAAGAAGCCCACCATCAGATTGTGGCCTTTGACGCAATACCAGATCATGCCGGCGAAGGTCAGGATCAGGATTACGCCGATGATTATCTCAACCATTGCGTTGATCTCTCTTTCAACTCAAGCCGGCATCACTGCCGGACATCGTGTAGGACTAAGCGTCGTCGCTTACCCCCCAACTGGTATATCAGACCACAAACTGACATGCCAGTCGAACGGTTACCATGCTAGCACCGTTGCCGGAGTTTGCAAATTATTCGCGAGATCGCACCGTCACCGGCGAGTCGCACAGATATGCCGCCTACCGAAAACGCCCGAGTTGGAGCCCGAGTTGGAGCCCGGGCGATGCCAACAGCCCCAATCGACCCGAAGCGGATTTGCGGCAGACGGTCCTACAGCAGCGTCGGCATCCACGCGCACAGGCCGGCCATGATCAGCAGGGAGATGATCGCCGAGACGGTCAGCGAGAATCCGGCCAGCTCTCCGCGATCCAGCGTCTGGTCGGCGAATTTGGTGGAGAAGATCGAAATCGGCGCAAAGGCGGTGATCGCCACCACCATGCGCACCTCGGGAGCCAACGGCAGCAGGAACCACGCGGCCAGCGCGGCGACGACGGCGACGGCGAGCCGCCAGCCGAGCACTTTCGCCATGTCGACGATTTCGCCCCTGGCGTGCGGGATCTCCATCATCATGCCCACCATCACCATCGACAGGAAGGTGTTGGCGTTGGCGAACGGGGTGATGACCATCACAACCGGATCGGGAACGGGAATGCCCGTCAGCAGCATCACGATCATGACCATGTACATGTCGAATGGAACGGACGAATAGAAGTTGCGGGCGATCGTGCGGCATTTCTGTCTGGCGGTCATGCCGTCCCAGTTCGCGTCAAGATGCAGCAGCAGATTGGTGAGCACCAGCGAGCCGGCGGCGCACATGATCGCGTTGCCGGTGTCGAACATCACCACGGCCACACCGGCGCCGGCGCCCAGAAAAGTGGTGATGACGGGCAGAGCGAAACTGCCCACATTGAAAGTGGTGCCCACCAGCATCTGGAAACCACGCGACCGCTTGGACTGCCTGCGTTCGACCGCATAGATAACGAGCAACGGAACCAATGTGGCGAGGAAACCGAGCAGGATCACCCAAAACATGCGCAGATCGTGGTCGTTCTTGGCGAAGGACTGAATCACCGCCGCAGGCAATGTGATATTGAAAATCAGGGTCTGCAGCAGCTTGTAGTCGTCATGCCCGAAAAAACCGAAACGCTTGCCGGCATACCCGATCAGAATGGCGAGCATCAAAGCTCCCGTTTGCATGGCCAGATCCATAAAGCCCTCTTCCCTGTGCATCATCGGCAATGAATGCCCGACGAGGATTCAGACTACTCGCAGACCTCACCCGACAAACGTCGTTTCCGCCACTTGACCGGGCTGACCAGATGGATCCGAACCGGTCGTGCCGGCATTATTCGACCGAAGACCGGGCACCCCACCGCACATGGGCGCCAAGTTCCGCCGAAATGCGGTCGGCGGCGGCACGCACCACCGGGCCAAGGCCCTTCATTCGCCGCGGCGGCATCACCTGCGTCATGGCGGAAACGGAAATCGCGCCCACCACGGCACCGGTGGCGTCATGAATCGGAGCGGCCACGCACCGGATGCCCGGCTCGTTCTCCTCGAGATCATAGGCGAAGCCCTGATCGGCATACGTGGCCATGGCCTTGGCGAAGGCGCGCGCGGACGAAAAATCATGTTGCGGCTGGCGCGTCATGCGCGAACGGTCGGACAGGAACTGCGACTCCCAACGGTCGGGGGAATCCATCAGCAACGCCTTGCCGATGCCGGTGTAGGTCAGCGGCATGCGCACGCCGGGCCACGACCGGATTTCCACATTGCGACTGCCATGGATCTTATCCAGATACAGGCATTCACCGTCATCCTCGACGGCCAGGTGGATGGTGTCCCTGACCTCCTCAGCCAGGTCGAGCATCACCGGATGCGCGACGCCCCGCAGCGAAACCTGTTCACGGGCCCGGAACCCCAGTTCGATCAGCGCCGGCCCCAGCGCCAGCAGACCATCCGAGGTGTCGCGCAGATAGCGCATGGCACGCAGCGCCTGAATCAGCCTGTGGGCGGTGGAGCGGGTCAGGCCGGTGGCGCCGACCACTTCGGCCAGCGTGGTCGCGCCGTCCGCCACCGCCTGCAACACGGTCAGTCCGTTCATCAGGGTTTGCGTACCCGGAACAACCGGCGTCTCGCTTGTCATATGCTCCATCCTTGGGATTGCCATGGGCACGATATGTCATTGGGCCGCGTTGCCGTATGCAGCGTGGCCCAATGCCTTCGGCACGTGCCGAAGTCGTCAGTTCACTCCTCGTAGGCTGCAAGCTCGGCCTGAAGGCCACGCACCAGCACGTCGGTGTCGCCGGCGACCGCCACGAAGGAAGCGCCCCAGTCGAAATACCGCTTGGCGGTGGCGGGGTCCCAAGCCAGCGAGCCAATGGCCTTGCCATGGGCCTTGATGCGTTCGAAGGCGTATCGCACCTTGTCCTGGATGGCGGCCGCGTCATCCGGATGACCAAGCGAGGCGGACAGGTCAGCCGGCCCGATGAAGATCGCATCATACCCGGGCACGGCGGCGATCTCGTCGATATTGTTCAGCCCCTCTTCGGACTCGATCTGCAGAATCGTGCAGATTTCGTTCTTGGCGTCGCGCATATAATTCGGAATCAATCCCCAGCGACCGGAGCGGGCGATCACGCCGCCTACGCCGCGAATGCCTTCGGGGGCGTAGTTGACGGCCCTGACCATCAACTCAGCCTCCTCCCTGGTGTTGATCATCGGCAGCAGCAACGTCTGGGCTCCCAGATCCAGCACCTGCTTGACCAGCACCGGATCGGCATGCGGCGGACGCACCACCGGCACAGTGGGATATCCGTGTACGGCTCGCAGCTGATCCAGTATGGTGTTGAGATCGTTCGGCCCATGCTCGCCATCAATCAGCAACCAGTCGTAACCGACCTCGGCGGCGATCTCAATGGACGTGGCCGACCCCATGGCGACCCACAGGCCCTTGAGCCGGGCACCCGGCTGCCTGATGGCGACCTTGAATTCATTCCTGGGCAAGGCAACGGAAGTCATCCTTGACTGTTCCTTTCTAACAAAACTTTGATTCGATGCGTCAAGCCGTACCAGCAGCCCGAAGCGAAGGCGCTTCGCCGTGCAACTCGCCATCCGACCCGACCGGCGTTCAACGGAAAAAGGGAAGACCGGAGACATGGACGCAACCGGTCTCCCCTTCACATACGAGACTCCGCGGCGCCCGCACAGGGGCCCGCGGAGCTTCGCATATCAGTGCTCGAACGGACGCTCAAGCGGGCAGCTGCGGTTCAGCTCAACGCCGAAGCCCGGCTTGTCGAGCTGCTCGGCGGTGATGATGCCGCCTTCCGGAACCGGCTCGCCCACAAGGACAGGGTCGAACTGCGGGCGCAGCGAATCCGCGTGAGGAGACGTCATGAGGAATTCGCTGAACGGGGTGTTGGTGAAGGTGATGACCGCATGATGCGAGTAGACGGAAGAGCCATGGGGCACGACCAGCTGGCCGTGAGCCTTGGCCACCGCGGCGATCTCGCACAGCGAGGTCACGCCGCCGCACCAACCGACATCGGGCTGCAGAATGTCGACGCCCGCGTTGGACAGCTCCTGGAAGCCCTCCAGCGTACCGGTGTGCTCGCCGGTGGTCATCAGCATGCCGGCAGGCATGAGCTTCTTCAGCTCGCGATAGGACTCGATCTGGTTCGGGGGGAAGCACTCCTCGATCCACTTGAGCTTGTAGGGTGCGGCCGCATGCGCCAGCTTGGCGGCGTAGTTCACGGTCTGGCTCATCCAGCAGTCGAACATCAGCCAGAACTTGTCGCCCACGCGCTCACGCATGTCGGCGAGCGTCTTGATGTCCTTCTCGATGCCTTCGTCGTCGTCGGCCGGGCCCCAGTGAGTCGGCATCTTGCCGCCGATGAAGCCCATCTTCTGGGCCAGATCCGGACGGGCGCCGGTGGCATAGAAGTGGATGGTGTCGCGCACGGCGCCGCCGAGGATCTTGTACACCGGCAGGTTCAGCACCTTGCCGTACAGATCCCACAGCGCCAGGTCGACGCAGGAGATGGTGTTGATCACCACGCCGCCGCCGCCGGAGTAGTAGAGCGTGGAGTTGAGCATCTGGTCGTGGATCAGCTTGATCTGATCGACGCGCTTGCCTTCGACGAAGCGGGACAGATGATGCTCGACGATGTAGCAGCCGGGGTTGCCGGCGGTCGAGATGGCGAAGCCGGTGGTGCCGTCGGACGCCTCGACCTCAACGACCAGCGTGCCCAGCACGTTGATGCCGAAGGACTGGCGAGACTGCTTGTACTGCTCGTACTTCGACATCGGGGTCGCGATATGGTCGTCGATCCAGTGGTCCTTGCCCTGATCGTGGTAATCGCCGCCGCCCTGACCATGGACCTTGGCCGCAGCGCCGCCCATCGAATACGCGCGGATATGCGCGATCGTGGGGAGCTTCAATGATGGTGCTAATGCCATATTGATCCTCTTCGATGCAATTGTTGTTGGAACAGTTGCCAGTGTACCAGCCTTTGAAATCGCATCCCTATATTTGGGATACATTGCGGCACCATCACTACAAGCATTGACCCATGGAATCTGTCACCACAACGACAGTTTCCATGGGTCAATGGGCGTGTAGCGCCGGGAATTATGGGCGAATGCGCATCTGGGGGCGTGTGGCGGCGATGCGCAACCAGGAATACACACCGGTGGACACGCCCGTCTGATGGGCTCAGCTGTTGAGCCAACGCCAGACGGCCGAAACGGGCCGACCGCTGAGCCTCCCAGCAGCCAGCCCGGCCGTCAGCCCGCCTACGCGCGGGCAGCTCAGACGAACAAAGCCTTGGCGTTGTTATACGACACGTCGGCGATCAGCGGCTTGAGATAGTCGACGTCGTCCGGCACCTCACCGCGCTCGGCCCACTCGCCGACCAGCTCGCACAGAATACGGCGGAAGAACTCATGGCGCGGATAGCTCAGGAACGAACGGGAATCGGTGGTCATGCCCACGAAGTTGCCCAGCAGCGACTCCTCGGCCATGGTCTCGATCTGCCGGCGGATACCAGTGCGGGTGTCGTTGAACCACCAGGCGTTGCCCAGCGCCATGCGCTGCTTCTTGCCACCGCCCTGGAAACAGCCCATCACCGTGGCGATCGGCATGTAGTCCTCGGGGTTGAGCGAGTAGATGATCGTGCGCGGAATGGCGCCCCGCCTGGCCGCGGCGTCAAAGAGCCGGGCCAGCGGCTCGGCGATGGAGCGATCGTTAAGCGCGTCGTAGCCGGTGTCGGCCCCGTGCTCGGCGAAACCCACGGAATTGATATTGCGCAGTGCGTGAATGTGCAGCTGCATGGTCCAGTCGTGGTCGTCATAGATCTTCATCAGATCAAGGAAGAACGCGGTGCGGTACTTGGCGAGATCGTCGAAGGTCAACTCCTTGCCGGCACGGGCCTTGGCGAGAATCTCATCCAGCTCGACCGGAGTAGCCTCGGCGAACACCATCAGATCGGCAGCATGGTCGGACAGGCGGGAACCCATCGAGTGGAAGAAATCCACGCGCTTGTCGATAGCGGCCATCATGCCGTCGAAAGTGGAGATCGAGTCTCCGGTAACCTGCTCCAGCCGATCAACCCACTCCGGGAAACCGGCCTTGTCGGGGTTCATGGCCGTGTCCGGACGCATGGCGGGGATCATCGAGAAGGTGTCGCCGCCCTCGTCATTGAATTTCCTGTGCCATTCGAGGGAATCCACCGGATCGTCGGTGGTGCAGATGACGTCGAGGCCCATGCGGCGCAGCAGCGAGCGGCGGGTGAAGTCCTTGGTGGCCAGCATCTCGTTGGTCTGGTCGTAGATGGCCTTGGCGCTGCGGGTGGTCAGCGTTTCGGTGATGCCGAAGTAGCGGCGCAGCTCCATATGGGTCCACAGATACACCGGGGAGCCGATGGCCTTCTCCATCGTGGCAGCGTAGGCCTGGAACTTGTCCCACGGGTCGCCCTTGCCGGTGATCAGCTCCTCCGGCGTACCGTTGGCGCGGATCAGACGCCACTTGTAGTGATCACCGTAGTTGTTGCCGTCGGTCAGCCAGGCGGCCACGATGTCGGAGAAGTTCCGGTCCTCGTAGATCTCCCTCGGGCTCAGATGGCAGTGGTAGTCCACGATCGGCAGGGATTCGGCGGTGCCGTGGAACAGTTCCTTGGCCACATCGGTGGTCAGCAAATAATCATCATCAAGGAAGCTCATGTGCTTCGACTCCTTTGGCGACGGGTCCGACGTGCCGCACACAACACGCACAGAAATCGGACTTAATTCTTCACATCTCCCAGTATGAGCCAGCAGGGGCGATCGGGCGGCGGCCGTTGCCAGGCGTTTCAACCCGGCGGACGCTATTGCAGGCGCCAGAACCCGATGAGGGCACCTCCGCCGACCGGCAGACACACGCCGTCACTCGGATGTCTTCGGTGTTTTCCCGCGTTTTGTGAGTTGATGCCATACCTCACGGGAACACGGAGCACGGAACATGAAGCAATGGTGCCGTCCGGCATCGCCTGCACTTCAACGACACGCCGTCCGCAGTGTGTTTCTGCGTTCCGTAGGGTCGATTTTGGGCATTCCAAAAGACTACTTCCATTCCGTGGGGCTATCCAGATAGAATAAACAGCCCAGAACCGGCGGAACGACCACGCCGTTCCGCCATTCTGAACTGCTTTATACTTTGGCACCAGCCCCACGGAACAGAAGTAGACCTCAGTCCCCTTCGGCGGGCGGGATCGGAAACCACGGGCGACGCTTGTAACGGTCGATGCCGCGTCGGCGCCAACGACGGTTGTCGGTGTTCACATCGCAGGAAAGGTACCCTTCCATGAAGTACGAGCAGAACATTTCGTAATCGACGTTCTCGGGATGCAGATATCGATAGGCGCGCGAACAGGTGCTGGAAGCATACGACTGCACCAGCCGTTCACAGCGTTCGTCGCGGCTCAGTCTCGGATCGGACTCGACCAGCCACTGATCAACCGAATACACGCCTTGCACCGCATCGGCGTCAATCAACGCCATCATGGCCTCGACGATCAGACGACGGTCGTCCCAGATGATGTCGCGCAACAGATCCGGACCGACTTCGAAGTCGCCGCCCGAAGCGTCCACCGCATCGGACAGATCCTGCAGAGCCATCACCTCCAGCCACGCGAATCCGGCGGTGCGGTAAGCGGCCAGCGCCAACGCCATGCGCCACGAATGCACATCCGGGAAATCGCGCTCCACATCCGCGGCGAGCGCACGGTGCGCATCTGAGATGTCGGGCTTTTCGAATTGCGACAGGGTCATGCGCCGCTGCCGTTTGAACCCGCGGCTGGCGGGACGACGATGACGGTTCACCGACGATTCGGCCACACGATGGCAGATTTTGGCGAATGAGCGAGGATCCAGACTCGCGCCTCCCACCAGAAACCCGTCGATATCGCTCAGCCGGATAATCGACGACGCATTGTCCGGCTTCACGGACCCCCCATAGAGAATACGCACGGCCGCGGCCACATCCGCCCCGAAGGCCGCGTTGACGAAGTCACGAATATCGGCGAGCGCGGATTCGATTACGGTCAGGTCGGGCACATTGCCGGTGCCGATGCTCCACACCGGTTCGTATGCCACGATGACGCGCTGCATCTCTTCGCAGGACAGCTGGCTGACCGCCTCCCCCAGCTGCCTCAGCGCGTAGTCGATGCCAATGCCGTGTTCCCGACCGAGCGCGGTTTCACCGATGCACAGGATCGGCGTCATGCCGTTATCAAGCACCACGCGCATTTTCGTGGCAAAGGTGTCGTCGTCCTCCGGATGGTAGCGCCGCTGTTCGGAATGCCCCACCAATACGTAGCGACAGCCGAGCGCGGACAGCATGTCGGCGGAGACGTCGCCGGTGTAGGCACCCGCGGACACGTCGGACACGGTTTGCGCTCCGACCGACAGCCGGTCGCCCATGCCGCGATCCTCAATGGTGTCGATAAAGGATTGGATCGACGTGAACGGCGGCAGAATGCTGATTTCCGGGCGATCAAGCGGCTGGCCCGACGCAGCCATGCGCTCCTCCCAGTTGTCGTTCATTCCCGAATAGTCGATCATCCACCGGGCGGCCTCACGATGATTCAGATTCATTTTCCAATTACCCACCACCATGGGGGTGCGTCGTGCCCGCGTAGGCATCACAACCCCCAGTGCTGGATGACGGGCTGGCCCTTGTGCACACCGAGGACCGAGAACTGCGCGGTGCCAAGCTCCAACGTCCGCCCGGCGATGGCGGGTAGCCCCAGCCAGGACACGGCGATGAGGCGGATGATATGCGAATGAGCTACCAGCAGCACGTCTTCTCCGGCCTCAACGAGCGGACGGATCTGACTCACCACGCGGCCGGCGCGGGCGTAGGCCTCGCTCAACGTCTCACCGTCGCCACCGGGCACGGTCACCGGCGTGCCGTCCGGCAGGGTCTCGACGCGTTCTCCGCCAAGCTCGGCCGGCAGCACGGCGGGACCGTCCTTCCACAAGTCCCATGAGCGGCCCAACGCCTCCGACAATTCGCCGCGGGTACGACCCTCGGCGCGACCGTAATCCCATTCATGCAGGTCGCTGAGGGTTTCGACGCCCAGCCCCGCAGCCTCGGCGGTTTGCCGGGCTCTCAGCAGCGGCGAGACATAGCCGGCCGCGAAATCCGCGGGGTGCATGGCCTTGATGCGCATGCCCGCGTCGGAGGCCTGCTCGATGCCCTTGGCCGTCAGCGGCACTTCGGCGAGCCCGGTGTGCTGTCCGGACAGAGCCCAGTAGGTCTGACCGTGGCGAAGCAGATAAAGCTGTCCTGTCATAATATGATGCATCTCCTTTGATGAGGTGTGGGTAATGGGATGCGGGGTTCAGGCGACGACCGGTTCGAGCGGCGAACGGTAGGACACCGACTCGGCACGCCCGGCGGAACCGAGCAGTTCGGCGACCTTGACGACTTTCTCGCTCATGGATGCGCGGCCCGCCGCGTTCCAGTGACGCGGATCGAAGAACTTCTTGCCCTTGCTGTGCGAGCGCTGCACGCCGTGAGCATGAACGAAGAAATCGTCGACACCGGCCGTGTACGCGTATTGGGTGTCGGTGTCGACGTTCATCTTGACCACGCCGTTGGCCACCGCAGCCCGCACGTCGTCGTCCGGCGAACCGGAGCCGCCGTGGAAAACGTAGAGGTTGCGCTCGCCCGTGCGCTCGGCGATCCGGCGCAGCAGTTCCGGATGCAGATCGGGCACCACGGCGGTGCCGTGCGCGTTGCCGAAGGCGACGGCCAGCAGGTAGTCGTCGGCGCCCAGACCGGCAGCTTCGAATTCACGCTGGATCATCGCCACATCCTCGGGGGTGGAAAATACGGCCTTGTCGGCCACGCCATCCTCCATGCCGCCCCATTTGCCGCCGGCCTCGACCTCCAGCAGACCGCCAGCCGCCTTGACCAACGGCAGCAGGCGGCGGATGGTCGCCACATTGTCGCCGATTTCGTCATGCGAACCGTCGAACATGAACGAGTCGAAGATCTTCTCCTCGCCCGCGTCTTGAAGAGTCTTCAGTGTTTTCAGCAACGGGACCAGCCAGGTGTCCACCACGTCGGCATGGCAGTGATCGGTATGGATGGCGATCGGCACATGCTGCGACTTGCGCAGGTCGCGAAGAGTGCGGCCCAGCACGATCGAGCCCTCGACGGGGTCGCCGGTGGGACTTGCCTGTTTGGCCGCGCCGATGGAGATCTGGACGAAACCGGCGGATTTCGCCCGGTTCAATCCGGCCATGGCGGCGATGCCGGTGTCCAGATTGCTGACATTAATCGCCGGATATGCATACCCGTGGTCATGGGCGTCCTTCAGCAGCCCCTTCAACGCCTCGGTTGTCATAGCGAACACCATAGTGCTTCCCCGCTTTCGCTTGTTGTTCGTCGGATGTGGCGCTGTTGCGCACACCTCAGCCAAATTGACAATTCCGATGTTACATCTCACATGGACTTCAGCGTGTTACCGCGGCCGTGATTTGCCACACAAACGCACGTATTCAAACGAAAGTGGCAGGAAATGTTCGATCACACAGTACAGTCACATCGAACATGCAAAATGTTCGTTTAAGGGCAAATGACGACTCCATGAACAGTCCGTTACGCATTGACGGGTCACCTCGATGAGATCATCCCGCCACTTCATCGCCAACATGAGGCCATCCACACCGGCAT
>DBKS01000021.1:22608-35560 GCA_002298605.1 Bifidobacterium sp. UBA744
GGGACAGCACCTAGCGTACGGTGCTGCCGCGCAGCACAAGAGCGGAGGGAATGCGGAAGATCTCGGATTCCGGGCGCCGGCCGTCAAGGCGGGCGAACAGCAGGCGAGACGCCCGCGCAGCCAGAATCGGCAGCGACACGCGGATCGAAGTCAGCGTCGGTTCGCTCACACGGGCCACGATATCGTCGTCAAAGCCAATGATCTGATAATCTTTCGGCGCCTCCAGACCAAACCGTCGCATCGCGGCCATGAAGCCAATGGCCATCAGATCGTTATGCGCGATAACCGCATGGGTGGGATGCTGCATGAACTTGTCGGCAAAGGCAAAACCGCCTTCGAATGTGGGAGAGCCGGGCCACAGCCTGCGCACTTCCATGCCACGGGCTTTGCAGGCCGCCGCGATGGTGTTCCAGCGCACGCCCACGGACCATGAGGAAGCCGGACCGTCGAGATAGGTGACGCCGCCCACGCCGTTGGCGTGCAGGCATTCAATGGCCTGTCGAACGCCGGGCTCGTTATCGATCAATACGCTGGGCACACCGCGCACCGCGCGGTTCACCACCACCACCGGACGAGACTGGGCGCATTTGCGAATCATGGAATCGGGCATACGGGACGAGGTCAGGATCACCCCGTCCGCGTAATTCATCACCTTATCGAAGGCCGCGCGCTCCAGCGACGCGTTCTCACGCGACTCCGACACGATCAGCGCCAGACCATGATTCGAGCATTCGCGCTCCACGCCGCGGATGATATCGGAGAAGAACTCGTTGGCGATGTCGGGCACGATGATGGCGATCAGCCCGCGCCGGCCACGACTCGGCACGGTTTCCACCGGTGCGGCATGATAGCCCAGCTGGTCCGCGGCGGCGAAAATACGCCTGGTCGTGGCGGCGCTCACACGGTCGGGCCTGGCGAAGGCGCGGGACACGGTGGACGGCGACACGCCGGCGAGTCTGGCCACATCGCGAATGGTCACCCTGCCGCGCGCGCCAGAGTTCCCGGCATCGGCGAAACCGTCGAGATCGCCATCGAGATCATTGGGATTGTCCGAATCGTTCGGATTGCCGCCATCGGCCACCCCGTTGATTCCTCCGTCGCAGGCACTTGCCATTCCACTCATACCGCCCATTGTACGGACGGCTTTGCCCGGGAGCGCCCGGCATCGAAGCGCGGGCAAGCCGCGAATCAGGCGAGCTCGTCGATCAGCGGCTGGATGCCGCCGTTCTCAATCTGACGGATATCGGCCGCAACCAGATCAACCAGGCCATCGATCTCGGTCAGATCCGCGCCCCACAGCGAGGCGTCGGCCAGAATGACGGAAACAAAGGAGGGGCGGTCGGCCGCGGCGGCCTTGAACTTCGCCACCACGTCGTCGGAATCGTTGACGTTCACCTCGACCTTGGCCAGACCGCCATACGTGGCAAGCAGCGCCGCCAGCGCCAGCACGATGCGCCTGGGCAGACCGTTGCCGGCCTTCACGTTGGCATACACATTCGGCAGCAGGCGGGCCGTGAACTTCGACACGGAATTCAGGCCAATGGCGTCCAGTGCATGCTTGACAAAGGGGTTGGCATAGCGTTCGCACACGGCGGAGGCGAAGGCGTTGAGCTCCTCAGCCGGCAACGTCAGCACCGGAATGATGTCCTCGTGCATCTCCTTTTCGATGAAAGAGCGCATGGTCGGGTCGTTCATCACTTCGCCCACGGTGGTGAAGCCGGCGAGGCGAGCAACCTGGGCCATGGTGGTGTGGGGCCCGTTGAGCAAGTAGACCTTACGCTCACGGTACGGCTGCACGGCGTCGGCGGTCACCAAATCGATGCCCAGCTTTCTGGCGGGCAGCAGCTCATTGACCTTGGCCTGGGCTTCCCTGGTGCCGGCGACGGCCCACAGCAGGAAGGGCTCGGCCTTCACCATGTTGTTATCCTCGTAGCCGAGCTCGTCCCACAGGACCTCGGCATTGTCGCGCGGATAGCCCGGCACAATGCGGTCCACCAGCGTGGAGACGAAGGTGTTCTCGTTCTTCAGCCATGTGACGAAGTCCTCGCCATAGCCGAACTTTTCGGCCGTTGCAACCAGGCACTTCTCAAGGGCCACGCCGTTGTCGGCGATCAGCTCGCACGGCACGATGAGGAAGCCCGGCAGCCCTTTATCGAAGCGGCGCTTGAGCAACTGGGCGAGCTTGCCCGGGTAGCTTTTGGACGGGGTGGCGGCGGGGTCGTCCTCATCGGAGAGCGCAATGCCCGCCTCGGTGGTATTGGAAACGATGATCTGGGTGTTAGGATCGTCCGCGAGCGCAAGATACGCCTCAAAATCCTCGTACGGGTCGACGGTTTTGCCCACCGAGTCGATGAGTTCGCGGGACTGCACCTCACTGCCGTCCTTCAATCCCTCGAGAATCACGGTGTACAGGTCATCCTGCCGGTCAAGATCCTTGACACGTCCGAAGGGCAGCGGCTGCACGATCGCAACGTTGCCGTTGAACAGGCCGTTGTCGTTGAGCTGTTGGACGATCCAGTCCACGAATGCACGCAGGAAGTTCCCCTCGCCGAACTGGATGAGCTTGATCGGACGGTCGGCGGCGTCGGCCGTGACGAGCCCCCGCTCGATGGCTACCTTGGCATTGAGCTTTTCCATGACTGTATTGTTCCTTTCGTCTGGTGCTCCAAGGCTAAGGCCCCATCCCCGCAGACCGGCAACCGGTTGCCAGTCGTTGCAGCACGGAAGGACACGCTACCGCAGATCCAAACCGATAACCACCGGCTCGGGAACGAGACGAATACCGAATGCAGCCTCCACTCCGTTCTGAATCGCCGTGGCCAGCGCAGCCACGTCAGCCGCCGTGGCGTCCCCTCGATTCGTCAGGGCCAGCGTGTGACGAGTGGACAGCGACGCGGGTGCGTCGGCAGCGGACCGCCCGTCAATGGCGAAGCCTTTCGGGAAGCCGGCATGGTCGATCAGCCAGGCGGCCGACGTCTTCATGCCGGGCCTGCCATCGGACAGGGCGACCTCGAATCGGGGCGCATCCCCGGGCAGACCGGACAGCGCCGGCGAGCCGACGGGAAGCATCGGATTCATAAAGAAGCTGCCGCAGCTATGACGGTCAAAATCCTCCGCCGAGCTGCCATTCGCATCGCGCAGCGCGGCCATGGCGGCGGCGATATTGGCCTCACGCTTCATACCGGCCATGCCGGCCGAAGCATAACGGTTCGGGTCCTCCAACATGCCCTTGGCGGCGCGCACGCGCAGCACGGCATCGCGAATAGCCTCGGTTTCCAAGCGGTCCCCCACCGCAACGTCCAGCGCCTTGGCGAGCTGCCCGAATCCGACCACACCGGTCGCGCTGTGCCGCAACGCCAGCGTAACCGACAGCACCACATAGCGCGGCGTGGGGAAAAACCGGTCCGACGGCACGGCGGGCGCGGCATACATGCTGCGCTTGAGCACTGAGGTGCGATAGCCAAATTCCATCTCGCCGCCGGTCAGCTCAAGAGTCTTCTTCTCCTGGCGGTCCCACACCTCCACGGACTTAACGACATCGCCGACCTCCTGGCCGTACGCGCCGATATTCTGCACCACCGACGCACCCACCGTTCCGGGAATGCCGGACAACCCCTCAACGCCCTCCAGGCCAATGCGCACGCAGAATTCCACCAGATCATCCCAGTTGACGCCGGCTTCGGCGTTCACATGTACCAGACGATCGCCGCCCTCCACCGGCGCAGCCTCGTCGGGCACGGTGATGAGCTTGCGGGTATCGCGCACCACAAGTCCCCTGAAGTCATCATCCGCGGCAAGCGTGTTCGAGCCGCCTCCAATCACATATAGCGGCAGGCCGCGCTCATCGGCATCCTCAACGGCCTCAATCACTCCCACACGAGAATCGGGCTCAACAAAACGGGCGATGCGACCGCCCACGCCAATGGTGGTGATGTCTGCAAAGGAAGTCATGCGGCCCACCCTACCGCATGATTTCCCTGCATTCCAAAGATCCAAGCAGCCTGTGTGTCACACACAAGCCGTGCCGCGGCGCGCGCCGACAGCCCATGCGGACCAAAACCGGAATGACGAAAGGGTCTAAAGAGTCCATTTTCGATTCTTTCACATTCGTCCTCTCGCAAGCAAAAGGTCCAACGATTTACATCGCCATATCGCCGGCATATGGGCTCCCCCAAGCCGGCAAAATGTGAAAGAATCGAAAATAGACTCTTTCACATTGAGACAAACCCTTAGCTAGCAGCAATGACCAGGCGAACGGTAATCAATCAGGCTCGCCAAGTCTCAGCGTATGGCGCCGACACAGAGAGGACGGATTACGGCGCGGCACAGCCGTGCGATTGACGGGATTGGCGAGATTAACGACGCGCCCGCTCCTCCGACACAGCGGAAAAATAAAAACCCGGCCAGTGGCCGGGTCTGAAAATCTATCGCCGCTTTCGCAGCGTTCACTCAGCGAGTCTCGCGGTGAACGGTCTGCTTGCCGCAACGAGGGCAGAACTTCTTGAGCTCAAGGCGGTCAGGAGTGTTACGACGGTTCTTGGTCGTGATGTAGTTACGCTCCTTGCACTCAGTGCACGCCAGGGTGATGCCCGGGCGAATATCGGCGCTCTTGCTTGCCATCTCTAGTCACCTCATGTGTTCGTTGGTCACCGAGGCAAACCTCGGCCTTTGTAGCGAGGAAGAGACTCGAACTCTTGACCTTGCGATTATGAGTCGCACGCTCTAGCCAGCTGAGCTACCCCGCCATGGAGAGCCCCGAGTGAGAATTGGACTCACGACCTCTTCCTTACCAAGGAAGTGCTCTACCACTGAGCTATCGGGGCGTGGCGGATAGTGGATTCGAACCACTGAAGCACGAAGCGGCTGATTTACAGTCAGCTCCCTTTGACCGCTTGGGAAATCCGCCATTGCCGCACTCGACCAAGGCCTTGAACGGCAACTTGGCTATTGTGCCACGAAAATTCAGCAAACGCAAATTCGCGACACGCGGGGAGCAATGCCGGAATTTCGCCGTTATGCAATCCCGGCACACAAACGGCCAAGAAAATCGGCAGGCTAGTTCACGGCATCCCGATCTTTCAGTTCCTCGGCATCGCCGAGCAGGGTCACCGAAACCGGGGCGGGGTCAATGCCATAGCGCCCGGCGTTGGCCGACAAATAGGCAAGTGCGGACGGGGGAATGGTCGGAGTCTCCGGGTCCTGCCGGGGCGCCTCCTCCTTCGTATACGCGATCAACGCCACGGCATGTCCGGCGGCAAGCGCCTCGGCGAGTTCGGGCCGCGCCTTCACCACCGGCTCGGGGTCGATGGCCGGACCAACATACAGCGCCACATCAAGCGGGCGACGGGCGACGGCGGCCGACTGACCGGGCCCGGACGGTTCGTCCGCCGCCCGCCGATCCTCTCCCCCGCCGGCCTTCGAAATGGGGATCAGCAGCATCACCTTGCGGAACGGCGAAATATCGCCGTCGATATACGGCTCGGCCGTGTATTTGAGGTACAGCGGATTGAGATACTGGTCGACCACCAGCTGCGGACGGTCCCCGCCCATTGCACGCGGCGGCAGCGGCCACTCGCCGAATCCGCCGGTTAGATGCCCGGACAACGCCCGATACGCCTCGGTTTCCACGTCATCCTGGCCAGTCCAACCGCCCAGCACCCGCCGGATCTCACCGGCTACGAGTCCCGCCACCGCATAAGCGCCGACATCGTGCAGATGCGTGCGGTCACCGGCATGGAACAGCGGTTGCGACGGCTTGTCGCCAGCCTTCTTCAGCATGGCCATACTCAGCGCATGCAGGTCAAGCACAGGCACATGCCGCCGCTCACCCAAGTCGGTCACGGCCTGCGCCCAGTCGCGCAGCAGGTCGTTGTAGCCGCCATCGGCGTTCCAAGTATTGCGCGCCAGCGACGTGACCAGCACCGGGTGCACGCCGGACTGCCGAGCCTCGGCGATGTAGCGGTCAAGTTCGCGCCAATAGCCGCCGCGCGCGTCAAGCTCGGGCTGCTTCTGGTCATTGTGACCGAATTGCAGCAGCAGATAGTCGCCTGGTCTCCAGTTCGAACGCACCGGATCGTAGTGATGCCCCTCGCGGAAACTCACCGACGTCAGGCCGGACCTCGCATGGTTGCAGACGGCGATGCGGTCGTCGAGATATGCGGACAGCGCAGCCCCCCAACCGCAATAGGTGTCGGACGGCGCGTAGGGATATTGGACGCCTTCGTTCGTCACCGTGGAATCGCCGGCGATCCACACCGTGGGCACGCGCGAATCGGCCGGTTCCACCGTCACGGATACGATACGGGCGTGGGTGGCGACCACGGCGAGCATCACCGCGCGCACAGGCTGCACATCGGCGAACGGGCGGGCCACAAAATCCGACACCGGCACCATCGCCGACACGGTCAACATGGCGTGCGGATCGACGGAGGGAAACGCGCCGCGAAACGCCAGCTGGCGGTTGTAGTCGAAGACCAGCACGCCGCGTTCGTCCAGACCGGCGTCGGATACGTCGCCATAGCGGGCATCGTATCCATCGTTCGCAATGGTCAGATTCACGTGGTAATTGCCTTGCGCCGGCACGTCGATGTGAACCAGCAGCGGCAGGAATCCGCTGGTCTGCCCGTATCGGAATTCGTCATGCTCCCTGTACCAGGCGGCCGGCTCGAAACCGGCGTTCAGCTCAGCGCCCTGCGGCACCGCGCCCGCCGCACGCACGGCACCGGTGATCAGGCCGAAGCCACGTTCCGGCGTATAGTCGCCGTTGATGCGATATGTCGTCATTGAACATCTCCCTGCAGCTCTTGCGTACCTTGCATCATAGCCCCACAGCGGGAACGGCTGAAACGACGGGAACAGCGTCGGCAATGGCGGCAAACCCGCAAAAACTGCGGGGACGAGGTTTCGACGGCCCGGTGCGCCACCTGGCGGCAAGCCTAATCCAGGATGCCGTCGTAGCTCACGCCAAGCCCGTCGGCGATGGCCTTGAGCTCGGACACCGTCTTGTGGTACAGCGGCACGCCGTTCTTCCGGCGGTCAGCGTAGGCGGCGGCCTCCTTATCACCATGGACCAGCACCTTGCGACCGGGCACGGCCGGCAGCGCGCGCACCTCGTCGAGATATGCCGAGAACCGCTTCCTGATATCCTCCGGATCGCCGTAGATCTTCGGGTCGACGGCCATGAACGCGTGGCAGATGCCGTTCACCGGATCGCCTTTGGCCGTGCTGTCGGTGGTGGCGCCGCCGGAGACGATTGCGGTGAAGAACTCCACCAGTATCGAGAAGCCGTAGCCCTTGTGTCCGCCGGTGTACTCGGTGTTGCCACCCACCGGCACAATGCCGGCCTCGTTGTTGTAACGCAGCAGTCGCGCCAGCGCATCGGACGAATCGCGCAGCGGCTGATTCTCCGGGTCCACCACCCACGTGGCCGGCAGTTCCTTGCCCTGCTTGGAATACAGTTCCACCTTGCCATAGGCGACCACCGAGGTGGAGGCGTCGAAGAAGAAGGGGTGCGGATCGGCCGGAATGGCCACGGCGATCGGATTGGTGCCCAGCCAGATTTGCCGCGCGTACAGCGGCAGTACGATGGGCTCGGTATTCGTCATGGAAATGCCGATCAGACCTTGCTCGGCGGCCATATTGGCGTAGTAGCCGGCGGCGCCGTAATGGCAGGATCGGCGCACGGAGGCCATGCCGATGCCGGTAGCTTTCGCCTTTTCGATGCAGGCGTTCATGGCGTCGACGCCGTTGAGCTGTCCCATGCGACGATGTCCGTCGATGATGCGCGAAACCGGGGTGTCGAGCACCACTTCGGCCTGGGCGCTCGGATCGATTTTGTTGCCCATCTGCGAGGCATAGAGCTGGAAACGCTGCAGTCCGTGCGAGTCTATGCCGTGCAGATCGGCGAATCCGAGGGCGTCCGCCACGGTGTAGCCCTCTTCTCGCGCATACCCCCAGGCGACCATAATGTTGGCGATGAGTTCTCGCAATGCGGCGGGATCGTAGCGGTGACGATCCTCCGCGGATTCCGGCGTTTCCAGGGCAAACGGGTTCAGGACCGTGCCGTTGTTGCCCTTCGCGCCATCCTTGCCCTCCACACCGGCGTTGCTCTTCGCCCCGTCGTTCCGTGTCGGCGAATCGGTTGTTGTCGTCATTGGAATGCTCCTCCGTTCCTCTGCTCAGTGGCGTGCATCGCCGCGGTGCGCTCCGCCACATCTCTGATATATCAGTTGATATATCAGAGAATACCGGGCTGGGAGCACTACCGGTAGGCCGTTGCCATCAATTGCCTCCACTACGGTCCGCAACATTGCGCACCGAAATATGCGCGGACTCAGGCAGTGAAGAAATCCTGGCGCATGGCGGCTATCCTGAGATACCCCTCGCGGGTGTTCTCCAAATGCAGCCGAACCGCCTCGCACGCCGCATCCGCATCGTCGGCAAGCAGAGCGTCGATAATGGCGATATGCTCCCGGTACGACATCACAATGCGTTCGGGCGCCAAGGCCGAGAAGAACCGGATGCGCTGGCTCTGCGCCATCAGCCTCGTCATCAGGTCGATGAAATACCGGTTGCCCGAAGTCTGCGCAAACGACATATGGAATCGAAAGTCAAAATCATCCTCGATCGTATCGGCCTGCTCGCCGCCACCGGACACCCGTCGGTTCATCTCGTCACGGAACATCATCAGCGTCGCGCGGTCCAGCGCGGCATGACGCAGCGCCAGACGAATGCAAGCGGGTTCGATCACCAGCCTTGCGTCAAGCATCTCATTCATACCGGCCAGAGAAATCCGCGCCACCGCAATCCCCTTGCGGGGAAACACCCTGAGCAGGCCCTCGTCGGCCAAGCGGGCGATGGCCTCGTGCACTGGCGTGCGGCTGAATCCCAAATCTGCGGCGACGGCCTTCTCATCCACCATATCCCCCGGACGCGCCTCGCAAAACACAATGCGACGCCGCAGGAACCGGTACGCCACCTCGCTTTTGCTGGTCTGTTCGCCGGTCATGAGCACCTCTTCCTCCGCCGCGTCCGAACTCGCGTATCCGCCATCATTGTAGCGATCGTCATATGCGCCGACCGCCATCGCGCACTCGACATGCGGACGGATTGCGCATAATAAGACGCTACGATTCTGGCAACATAATCAAGTGCCGCGATTCTGCCAAATTTGGCAGAATCTGCCACTGAGACTTGATTTCAGGATCCTTAATCGCAAGATCGGCCAAATTTGGCAGACTCGCGACGCGACACTAGGCCGAAGCAGATCTCAATGATGCGAACTATATTCAGCCAGCACAGCTCAAGCTCACAGCTCGACAGATCACAGTTCGGCAGGCAACGCTGCGGGAGCCACCGCATACGACCCAGCCTCGCCTGCAATATTGTTCGGCGACTCGGCCGGACCGGTCAAACCGTCGCCCAAGGCACCCGGAATCGTCTCGATCGTAATGGCGGCGTAGGTAACCGACGCGTCGGAACGATATACCACCAGATCATGCCATCCGGGACTCGGCACATCGATCTCGAAATCGATCGGCTCAACCATGCGCATGATATTCGATGCCCAACGCGGACCACGCCAACGATATTCGCCTTCCAGCTGCGCCCACGCAGGCACTTGGCCGTCCACTCCGATGGCAGTGCGACAGGTGAATGGCGGTTCCTCCTCGTAGTCATAGTCGCCGTTCCTGATGTAGTCATCGCAACCCGGCCCCTCGTTCAGCGTGGGAATGCGCCAGAACACGCCATGGAACCTGCCCGAGGAATTGAAGCGGACATGATAGACGGCCTGCGCGGAGTCGGCGAAATCGGCCGGTGCCACACGATCGGCGGAATCTGGGAACGCCTTGAGCGCACCCACGCGAGAACCCAGCGAATCCACCGGCGCCCAGAACGCACCGTCCCTGCCGTCACGCAACGCGCTGACATGCGGGGCGTCGATGACGACCAGACCGGAGGACTCCACGAATGAGGGTCCGTCGAATTCCACGGCACGCGGATCGACCGACACGGTGAAATCCGCAACCGTCACATTACCTTCGGTCAGGATCTGAATCGAGCCAGTGATCGGGGCGACGGTTTGCGCCAGCTGGCCAACATCCACCGACACCAGCACGCGCGTTTCGGCAGCGACCTCGCCGCCCGCGCAGGAAAGGTTGATCCACGAATTGGCGACGGCCCTCCAGGCGACGGGTCGCCCGCCACGATTGAACACGTCGAAGTAATGCCGCGCGGCCGGCGCAGCCGCATCGAAACGCAGCACGCCCACGCCGGCGGTCCAACTACCCTCCAGACTGGCACCGAGCCGCAACGCCGCGGGCGCATCGTCGTCCAGAGCGGCGACGGGGGCGAATTTGGACTCGTCCAGCACCAGAATGCCCTCGTTGCTGTTGTAGGGATCGCCGGAAACCGGGTGACCATAGCCGATGGCATGATCCCACTTGCCGTCGTTGATGGCCCAGAAGCGCCGCTGCAGCACGTCAAGCTGCGCGGCAGCCGCCAAAGACAGTCTGCGGTAGGCGGCGGCCGAGTTGGCGCGCCCCTGCGCGCGGGCCAGCCGATACTTCCAGAAATACGCGTATTCACGTGCCACGGCGGCATAGGAATTCACATGATGCCCGAGCTCAAGGTAGAGCGCATCGCGCTGTGGACCGGCCAGTCCGTCGCCGATGCGATTCACCGCAGCCGCCAGCGCATCGCAGCGCTCGACCAATCGCAGCGCCTCGTCGCCATTGGACACCGGGGAGAACGGATACTCCCATTCGCGGTTGAACCCCACGGAATCAGTGGAGACGGGATTGGCCACGCCAAAGAACTCGGCGCGCTTGGTGCCACAGAGCTTGGAATAGTCATCGATCACACCCGCCAGTTCGTCCGCAGTGTCGGCGTCGACATGCACATCGCGGCGCATATGGTCGGCATAGGCGGCCGGCAGACCGGCGGCATCGATCGACTCGGCACGCCAGGCGATCTTGGCATAGAGCTCCAACCCCAGCGCCCCCGGGGTGATGTCACCCACGTTGAGAATCCAGAATCCGCTGGCGCCGGTGAAATACGCGCGGCGCAGTTCCTCGACCATCAGCGAGTACTGGATCGAATTGAGCCACAGCCAGCTCTTCGGATACCCCCAGTACGAAATGTGGTAGTACACGCCGGAGCCGCCGCTGCGCGCACGCTCCTCAGGGGCGGGGATCTGACGCAGATAGCCGTAATTGTCCTCGGCCCACATCAGGATCACGTCGTCGGGCACGTACCGTTTGAGCCCGTGGTTGTAGAGTTCGCCGATTTCCTTGTAGGGCACGAACACCTGGGCGACCGCATCCTCGGCGCCGAACACCTCGGCGATCAGGCGGCGCTGCTCTCGGATCACGTCGGCCATCATGGCCACTTCGGTGCCGAAGGTCTCGCTCAGGTCGGCGCAACGGTAGGCGCCATCGTGAATGCCGCGAATGCCCAGCGGGTAGATGTTCTCGTAGTTCCTGTTGCGCTCCAGCGCGCCCTTCCAGTAGTCGAGGATGGCGTCCTTGTGGCGCGTGTAGTCGAAGGCGGCCACCGCGTCGTCGCCCTTCCAGTCATAGTCGTTCCGGTGCTCTTCGAACCACGGCTTCCACTCGCCCACGTTGTTGCGCAGCAGCATCTCGCAATGCGACGCGGAGACGACCACGCCGTAGTTGTTGGCCTCGTCGGCGTTGATCGGCGTGCCGTCGGGGGCGATCGCCTCGTTGAACGCGGCGGTGCCGGGATGCATGGCCGGCCAGATGGCGTTGAGCTTGAGGCGCAGCATCAATTCGAACACATGACGGTAGAAATCCACGTTCGGCGCGGAATGCGCGGACGGAGACGCCGGGAACTTGCGGTTGCACCATTCGATGGTGCGTTCCTCGTCGTTGATGAAGATGCCGCGGTATTTCACATCCGGGCCCTCATCGATCACCGGCGCGCCGAACAACGCGTCCGCATTGATCGGTTCGCCCTCGTCCAGCACGCGCACCGGCGCGTCGGCATACCAATACCACGGTGAGACGCCGAGCTTGGCGCTGACGGAGTAGATGCCGTAGATCGCGCCGCGGGCGTCGGATCCGGCGATCACGAGCGCGCGGGCGACGCCCAAACCGGGAAACGGATCGTCCACCAGTTTGACGGCGTATGCCTCCCAGTTGCCTTCGATATCCTCGGCCTCGTCAAAACGACCGGTTTCTATCACCGCATCGATCAGCCGGCTTTCGCCCAGCACGCCCACGATCACGGCGAACGGCAGTCCGTCGGCACCGCCCACGCCGTTCAGAGACTGGACGCCGTCCGCCATGACGAGATCCGGCACCGCGGCGCCGCGCGCACCCCGGGACGCTGCGGCCAGGCGGCGTACACGATCCCCGGTGGAGTCGACGAACTCGCGCTGCACTGCACGGTAGTCGACGACGCCGGTGATCATCGCCACATCCTGGCGCAGATCGGTGACCGCGCGCATCACTTGCCTATAGGTACGGCTTGCAAAACGGCCATTGCCGTACGCTCCATCAACGATGACGGGAGCGGCCTTGACCCCGTCGAACAGCGTGCTTGCAGCAGTCATTCTTCGTCAAACTCCTCTGGTTGCCGGATTGCCTGAAAATAATATTGCCCGTTCCCGCGCAACTTCACGACGGAATTGCCGTTTGTTGACGAGGACGGGCATGGCCGGAAGCAATCAGGCGGCGTTGTCGATTTCCGTCTGCACCTTGGCGATCATGTCCTTGGCGGCGTCAGCGGAGCTGATCTTGCCGAATACCACGTCCTGCATGTAGCGGGTGAGCACATTCTGGATGTCCGAGGCGCCATTCGGGGTGATTTCAGGGGCGTCGCCCAGCGAATCGGCAATGGTGTCGGTGAACTCGAGGGCGAGCTTGTCGGTGCCAGCGGCTTCCTCGGCCAGCATCTTGCGCACCTTGTTGTTGGCCGGGATGCCGCGCTC
>DBKS01000021.1:35567-41063 GCA_002298605.1 Bifidobacterium sp. UBA744
GTGCCGAGGATCTTGCCGGCCTCCTCGCTGTTGACCAGATAGTCGACCAGCTTGGCGGCCTCGGCCGGATGCTCGCTCTTGGCGGAAATGGACCAGTACATGCCGGGCTTGGCGTACTCCCACTTCGAGGAGGAGCTATCGGACGGAATCGGCACCAAGGTCATGTTCTGGGTGCCGGCGGCGTTGGCGTACGGGGTCACCTGGGTGCTCTGGGTGAGCAGGATGGCGGCCTTCTGGGTGCCGAACAGCGTCTCGTTCATCGTAGCGCCGGTCTGCTCGCTCCAGACCTCCTTGTTGCCGCCGAAAGCGGTGTCGATCATGGACGTCGTGCGGTCGAACAGAGCCTGCAGCGTCTGTTCGGAGATGGCGACCTTGCCGTCCTTGAACAGGTCCTCGCCGTGCTGGCGAGCCCACAGCGTGAGCATATACCCGTTGTTGCACATGATGGTGCCCTGGATCTCTCCGTTGGATTTGGTGTAGATCTCCTTCTGGAAGGCCTCGAGATCGTCCCAGGTCCACGTATCGGTGTTGCTCGGCACCTCGATGCCCAGTTTGTCCAGCAGATCCAGATTGATGGCCAGTGCCAGGCCGGTGGTGGACTGCGGGATGGCGTACTGGATACCGTTCACCTTGCCCATGTCGGCGGTGGACTTGTCCAGCCCGTCGAACTTGAGCCATGTGTCCACCTTGCTCAGGTCAAGTAGCGATCCGTTGGAACCGTAGGACGAAAGGTACATCTCATCCATCTGGATGACGTCGGGGGCGTTGCCGCCAGCCACGGAAGTTGTAATCTTGTCCCAATAGCCGGTCCAGTCGGAGTTGGCCAGTTCGACTGTGATATTCGGATTGGCCTTCTCGAACGCCTCGATAACCTGTTCGGTGCGCTTGATGCGCGCGTCGCCGCCCCAGTAGTTCATCGTCAGGGTGACGTTGCCCTCGGATTCCTTGATTTCATTGCTCGAGGCGGCACCGCCACCGCCGCATCCAACCAGCGCCATAACCGACGCGGAAATCATAGCCGGAATCGCCATCCGCCATTGTTTCGCAGAGTTCATGCTCGTCGCCTTTCTCTCCCACGGACGGCGCACCGATGCGCGTCCGCCGCCACACACCTTCGTCTGCGGCCTGTCATCATAGGGGTTCGCCGAAGAACAGCCATCGTCTTCGACGGGAAGCGGCTCTCGTCACTGAGCAAACGGCCACTTCTTGCCAGTCACTATAGCAATGCCGCGAAGCCGTCCGGACGAGATCCTCAAGAACAGTCATTTTTATGTCGCTAATTAGCAATAATCGGCATCCGACGCCCGCACGGCGGCCCCATCACATACCAATCTTCTATAGCGCGCTCAAAAGCGCCGGAGTTCCGCCGTTTTCAGTGGATTGCGCACGGTTGCGCGACAATCGCCCGATTCGATAGGTTGGCGATATGACTTCTGATCTTGTACATTCCGGACAATCATTCGACGACAAGCCGCTCGGCTTCTCCACCCTCTCGATCCATCTGGGCAATGGAGTGGATGCGGAAACCGGGGCGATCCGCCGTCCGATCACCCTGGCCAACGCCTATGCGCTGCCCTACGACCCATCCGACATCAACTGGTCGAGCTCCGACACGAACCTTTACGCCCGCAACGGCCACCCCAACCAGCGCTACCTGGAGGCCAAACTCGCCAAGCTCGAAGGCGCCGAAGACGCCGTGGCGCTCGCCTCCGGGGTCGCGGCACTGTCGGCGACCTTCACGACGTTCCTGAACCGCGGCGACCACGCGATCTTCTCCGACACCACCTATATCGCCGCCTACCGCCTGCTCAACCAGATCCTGCCTGAAAAATACGGCATCGAGACCTCGATCGTGGACACCTCCGACCCGGCGAACGTGGCGGCGGCGCTGCGGCCCAACACCAAGCTGGTGCATATCGAGACGCCGGCCAATCCGACGCTGAAGATTTCCGACATCGCCACCATCGCCGGCATCGCCCACGACCATGGCGTCAAAACCGGCCGCGAAGTGCTGGTCAGCGTGGACAACACCTTCAACTCGCCATATAACGTCCGTCCGCTTGATCTCGGCGCGGACATCGTGATCGAGTCGCTCACCAAATACATCAACGGCCACGGCGACGCCCTCGGCGGCATGATCGCCACCACCAAGGCGCGCACCGACGAGATTCGGTTCACCGCGCAGGTCAACTTCGGCGGTGTCATCTCGCCGTTCAATGCATGGCTGATCAACCGCGGATCCGTGACGCTGCCGCTGCGCATCCGCCAGCACAACGCCTCGGCGCTGGCCATCGCCAAGCATTTGCAGACGATTCCGGCCGTGCGCTTCGTGTCGTACCCGGGCCTTGAAACGCAGGCGCATCACGATGTGGCCGTTTCGCAACTGGCGCGCAAGGACTCCGGGTTCGGCGGCGTGCTGGCCTTCGGGCTCGACACCGATCACGACGGGCATAACCGCTTCGTCTCCAAACTCAACGTGATCACCTCGGCGGTGTCGTTGGGCCATGACGAAAGCCTGATCGTGTTCCTCGGGGAGGATGACGAACGCCAGTATCTCTACCCGCCGGAGTTCCATCGCGGATTCTTCCGCCTGGCGGTCGGCCTGGAGGACACCGACGATCTGATCCGCGACATTGACAACGCGCTGAAGGAGGCCGGCTTCTAGCGGACCGGCGACGGCGGCGGAACCGGCAAGCCCGCGCCCGCGGTCACTGTTCCGCCATGGAAAAAGCCTTGGACCGCCGACGGAAATCGGCAGGTCCAAGGCTTTTTTCTAACGGTTCAGCAACCGGTGCTGCGCTGGCCGCGGCCCGCGGTCATTCAGCCGAGAATGGCGAGGATGTCGCGAGCGCCCACGATGAGGTAGTCCTCACCCTGGTAGTGCACCTCGGTGCCGCCGTACTTGGAGTACAGCACCTTGTCGCCGACCTTGACGTCGACCGGGATGCGCTCACCCTTGTCGTCGCGGCGGCCCGGGCCCACGGCCAGGACTTCGCCCTGCTGCGGCTTCTCCTTGGCGTTGTCCGGAATGTACAGACCGGAAGCGGTCTGGGTTTCGGCAGCGGCCTGCTTGATGATGACCTTGTCTTCCAACGGCGTAAGTGCGATGGACACTGTGTGCCTCCTATTGCTACAGAAAACCAATAAGTTCCCGCGCCAAGGCTTGGGCTAAGAGGCTGACGATCACTTGAACCTGAAACCCTCACGCGCTACTCGTCATGGTAGCGCGAATTTAGCACTCTGCCAACTTGAGTGCTAATGCTGTGGGTGAACATGGAAGAATCCCTTCCGGACCGGTTCCGAAACCCGTCATACAGCGACACGGGCGGCGAGCCGCGCAAAGGGCGGGCGGAGGCGGGCGGACCCCTCAGTGGCCGCGACGGGCGATCACCGCATCGACATCCACGCCCAGCGAATCGGAGGAGGCGCTCGGAGCCTCCACCTCGCCGGACAATTCGGCCTCATGGAAAGACGCCGTCCGATCCTGATCAGCCTGGTCGTCTAGCTCGGCGCCATCGCGACCGGACGACGCCTCAGGGTCCTTCGCCTCGTCCTCGACCGGCTCCGACTGAACGGATTCCGTCTGAACGGGCTCCGCCTTGGAGACCCGACGGGTGGATTTGATCTCCAGGCTTTCCGGCTCGGCCTGGACAACCGGCCTGCCCGAACGCGACGCGCCAAGACTGAAGGAAATGAGATCCTGCGACGCGGCCATTTCGAAGGCGTCCAACGCATGCGAAGGCGAGATGCGCGCCAGCTCGTTGGTGGCGTCCTCGGGCTCTGCGGCCACCGCGGCCACCTGAGCGGCATCGGCGACAACATCCTCGGCGGCGGAATCGGAAACGACTGCGGCTGCGGACGAAGCAGGATCCTCGAAAGCACGCTCGGCAGCACGCTCGGTCTTGGCGGCCCGCTGCTCGGCCCGGGCCTGATCCAACGCGGCTCGAATCTCATCGGCCGGCATAACGCCGGTGACCGAAGCGGCCTCTTCGACGGACCGGGAGGATTCGACCCGGCCGTCCGACGCGGCGCCATCCCCGTTCCCGGCGACGGCGGGCGGCACCTGAGCCACAGGCCCCACGGTCTGAGGCAAGATCTGCGCGGCACCGGCACCGCGCCTGGCCATGGCCGCCACCTCGGCCTCCCATGCGCGAGCCTGGGCGGAGGCGTGGGCGCCGAATCCAAGCACAATCACCAGCAAGGCGACGGGGATCAGCGAAAACAGCGGGCTGAACTCGAGCGCAAACGCCATCACCAGCACCACAATAGCGATCACGGCCAGCGACGACACCAGCATCTGCCTGCGGCGAATCGCGGCGCGGCGCAGCTTGCGGATATGCGCGATTCGAGCCGGAGTGAGCCTGGAAGCCTTGCGCCGCTGTTCTGCCTGCATCAATAAGCCTTTCGTAATGGGGGGTGTCGTGTCGTTGAATCGGGTGGCGCTTGACGCGTCAACGAGGTGCAGCGAGGGCGAGAATCGGTCGGCCCGATGCTCACTGGCGCGCTTCATGCCCGCCCGGGCTTTTCTCGGCGCCCAAACGAACGCCAGAAGCGCTGCGATCGCGACCAGTACAATACTGCTCAACGACTCGTAACCCATAATCCCTAACGATAGCCTCCGCACATGGGGAAATGCGAAGATCAGGTACGCGTGTCGCGCGTTGTCAGAAGCTTTTGCCCGCTCGGACCAGACCCGGCCGGCTGCCAACCGCCGGCAACCCGCATGTCAGGCCGGCGACAAGATCGGCGACAAGTCCGGCGACGATCACCTGCCGGCGCCCTCGGACGATTCGGCGGGCCGGCGCAGCCGCTCAGTCACGCTGACCGACTGGTCGCTCGCCAGCAGGCTGAAGGTCTCGTGATCGCGCCACCGTCCATTGACGTACATGTATTGACGCTTCAAGCCCTCGGGCTGCAACCCAAGCTTGGCCGCCACCCGCTTCGAACGGAAATTCTCCGGCAAAATCGCAATCTCGATGCGATGCAATCCCGGCCCCGAGGGGTCGTAAAACGCCCAATCGGCCAGCATCGCCACGGCCAGCGGGGCAAATCCGCGGCCGGCGTAGCGCTGGGACACCCAATATCCCACCATGCCGGACCGAATGGCCCCATAGCTGATCGCCCCAATGGACACCTGTCCCACCAGTTGCATCTGATATTCGATCAGAAACACGGCACCCGTGCCGCTGGCCTCATCGTCGCGCATACGACGCACCCAGGCGTTGAAGGACAACGGCTTGCCGCCACCCACCGGATTGCCTGATTCCCACGGCAGCAGCCAGTCGCGGTTCGCCCATCGCACGTCATTCCAATCCTCGGCATCGTCTTCGGTGATCGGCCGCAGCGAAATCCGCGGAAAGCCCTGCGGAGCCTCCAGCCGCTCCGGCATGGCCAACGGACGAGCGGACGAGGAAGCATGCGGCTGAAAGATATCGCGAATGGACTGGAACATTGGCACATTCCCATTGTGCCACCTTATTGCGCACCCGTATTGCG